>NZ_JACJVM010000035.1:0-63891 GCF_014212065.1 Aequorivita sp. 609
TAAACTATTTTATAAACAGAAGTACAAATGCATCAGCAGAATCATTCAATGCAAAGATAAAAGCATTTAGGGCACAATTTAGAGGAGTGAAAAACGTAGAATTCTTTCTGTATAGATTAACCAGAATATTTGCATAAACACAACAATTGTTCTTGATCCATTCTTTCTGTATAGATTAACCAGAATATTTGCATAAACACAACAATTGTTCTTGATCCTGTTCTTGATCCCAATTGTTCTTGATCCATAAGTACGTTTATTAAAAATTAGAATTACTATATAAAACAAAAAACCCGAAACTTGCGTTTCGGGTTTTTAAGTGGTGCCTCCAAGAATCGAACTAGGGACACACGGATTTTCAGTCCGTTGCTCTACCAACTGAGCTAAGGCACCATTGTTTGAGACGGCAAATATAAAGCATATTTCGATTTCACAAAACTTTATTTGAAAAAAATATTGATTTTTTTTCTCTCTATTTAATATGTCCTTAACAATAAGTTAATTAGCATGTGTGTACTTTTACCCACTTAATAATGATTATGAATCTTGTAATTGATGTAGGAAACACTTCAATAAAGTTCGGAGTGTTTGATTTGAAGGTAATTAAGTGGAAAACGACTAGTAAGGAGGATAGTTTTCTTCAAACCTTGAATGAAGTTTCAAAAACATTTCCTTCTATTAGAAATTGCATTATATCGTCTGTCGCTAATCTTTCAAAGGAACATTTATCTAAATTAGAAGAGAGTTTTGATGTTTTAAGTTTAAATCATCAAACAAAAGTTCCTTTCAAAAATAGATATGCTTCACCTCAAACTTTGGGTATAGATCGTATAGCATTAATGAGCGCGGCATCTTTTCAGTATAAAAATAGAAACGTATTGGTGATCGACGCTGGCACTTGCATCACTTATGATTTTATTAATTCAAAAAATGAATATCTAGGTGGCGCCATTTCACCAGGAATTACAATGCGCTATAAATCGCTACATACGTTTACAGATAAACTTCCGTTATTAGAAAAGGCCCATCCAAATTCATATATAGGAAACAACACTGCTAACGCTATACATTCGGGTATAGTGAATGCTGTTTTGTTCGAAATTGAGGGTTATATAGCTGAGTATAAAAAGGAATACGAGAATTTAACAGTTATTTTAACAGGAGGAGACACACATTTTTTGCGAGATAGTATAAAAAATGACATCTTTGCCAACTCAAATTTTTTATTGGAGGGATTGAACCATATTTTAGAATATAACAAACATTCATGTTTAGAAAAATAGTAATTGGTTTATTTTTGCTAATAGCCGGCTCTACAATGCTAGCTCAAGAAGGAACCACCTCGCCATATTCTTTTTATGGAATAGGATCGTTGAAATTTCGCGGAACTGCCGAAAACAGATCAATGGGGGGAATCGGTGTCTTCACAGATAGCATTCATATAAACTTACAGAATCCTGCGGGATATGCGGGACTACGCTTAGTGAACTTTTCAGTAGGCGCGAGCCATAAAGCTCAAAAGCAAAAAAGCGACACTGGTAGCCAAAACACTTCATCTACGTCATTAGATTATTTAGCTATGGGAATTCCTATGGGTAAATTCGGAATGGGATTTGGACTTCTACCTTACACTGCAGTTGGATATGACTTTTATTCGGAAGTACCAGACGGACTTACAGAATACTCAGGAAGCGGTGGTTTAAATAAAGTATTCCTTTCTTTAGCATATCAAGTTACACCTGAATTTAGTTTAGGAGTAGATGCTAACTACAATTTCGGAAAGATAGAAAACACTGCAACTACTCAGAAATCTGATTTACAGTACGGAACTCAAATTTACAATAGCTCAGATTTATTAGGTTTCAGCTTTAATTTTGGTGCCCTGTACAAGAAAATGATTACAGACAAGCTTGAATTAACAGGTTCTGTAACGTATTCTCCTGGTACAAGTTTTAATTCAGAAAACTTTAGAAGAATAGGAACTGTAAACATCTCCCCTGTTGGGATAATTCCTATTGATGAAAGAGAAGTTGCTGTAGACGATACCGACTTTACTTTCCCCTCACAATTAACTTTAGGAGCAGGATTAAGCAAACCTAAATATTGGGGAATTGGGGTTGAATACACCAACCAACAAACCAGCAATTTCTCAAATCGCACTTTTACTATAGATCAAGTAACTTACAAAAATGCATCTAAATTCAAATTAGGTGGATATTATATTCCTAACTACAATTCATTTGGAAACTACTTTGACAGAGTGGTTTACAGAGCTGGAGCACGTTTTGAACAGACAGGTTTAGCTGTAAATGGTCAGGACATAAACGAGTTTGGCATATCTTTTGGGTTAGGACTACCTGTAGGTCGATTATTCTCTAACATGAACTTAGGGTTTGAAATTGGCAAACGCGGAACCACCGACTTTGGCTTGATACAAGAAAACTTTTTTAATACATATTTGAGTTTCTCACTAAATGACCGTTGGTTCGAAAAAAGATTATACGATTAATACAATAACAGCAATTCCATGAAAACTAAATTCATTTTACTATTTACCATTGTCTTATTAGCAACTTCAGCAAAAACATTTGCTCAAGCTCCTGATGATTGTGCAATTACCTTATCATACTTTACCGAGCCGGCTAGAATTAAAAATTACGAAGCCGCACTTCCTTATTACGAACAATTAATTAAAGAATGTCCAAACTACCATATCGCTACTTACCAATATGGTGTAAAAATGTTTGAATATTTTATTGATGAAAAAGGTGATAAAAGTAAAGTAAAAGACCTTATTCAAGCTTGGGAATTGAGGCTTGAAAACTTCCCTGCTAAAACTAAGGAAGGAGATGTTCTTTCTACTATCGCACAGTTAAAGTACGACAACAACATTGGAACTAAAAAGGAACAATTTAACGCTTTTGACACTGCTTTTAACAAGCACCCAGAAGATTTTACTAGTGGAAAGAGCTTGTACACTTACTTCTCTTTAGCTGTAGATTTACACAATTCAGGAGAAAAAGAACTTCAAGAAATATTTGATCTTTACGACCAAGTAACTGCTAAAATTGATTCTCAAAAAAACTCACTAGCTGAAAAACTTACTGTTTTATTAAACAAAGCTGAAAGCGGAACAGCGCTTACTAGCAAAGAAGAACGTGCTAAAGCTGTTTACGAAAACAACTTAAGTGTTTATACAACTGTAGAAGAAAGTGTAAATGGTAAATTAGGTCAGCTAGCTGATTGCCCTAACTTAATTCCACTTTACGAAAAAGATTACGAAGAGAAGAAAAACGATATCGATTGGATTAAGTCTGCAAGTAACAGATTGGATGCAAAAGATTGTGATAGCCCACTTTCAAACAAGTTAGCTGTTCGTCTTCACGAATTAGAGCCAAGTTCAACATCTGCTTACCTATTAGGAAAGCAAGCTGAAGCTGAAGGAAAGTCATCTAAAGCATTAGAGTACTTCAACCAAGCTGCTGATCTTGAAAAAGACAACTCTAAGAAAGCGCGTATCTACTACAGTATCGCTGAAAACTACCGTAAGAAAGGAAGTTTTGGTACTGCAAGAAACTACTACAACAAAATGTTAGAAGCTAAGCCATCTGCTGGTATTGCTTATTACAAAATTGGAGCTATGTACGCAGACAGCGCAAACGGATGTGGAACTACTGTATTCGAAAAGAGAGCTATGTACTGGTTAGCTGCCGATATGATGGATAAAGCTGCACGTGTTGATGGAACTATCGCTGGCAACGCTAGAGCTGCTGCAAGTAGCTACAGAGGACGTGCTCCACAAAAAAGTGATATCTTTAGCGAAGGAATGGCTGGAAAAACAGTTACCTTTAACTGCTGGGTTGGCGGTAGCGTTAGGGTTCCTAACTTATAAGAATGATCACAAGTATAAATATTGTTAAAAGCGTGATGGCCATAATTATGGTCATCACGCTTTTTGCATGTGAAAGCAATTATAAAAACGTAAAAAAACTCACACTTTCTGATGGCGCCCCTATCGCAGAAGGTGAAGGAATAAATTTTAAATACACAGATTCCGGCAAACTTATTACCAACCTTTTGGCAGAAAAACTACTAGATTTTTCAAACCAAAAATTTCCTTACAAAGAATTTCCAAATGGAATTGAAGTTAGATTTTGGGATAAGGAAGGTAAAAAAAGTACGGTGAATTCTGATTACGCTATTCAATACGACGGAACTGGATTAGTAGATTTGCGTGAAAATGTGGTAATTGTTACAGCAGATAGTGTTATACTTAAAGCTCAACAGCTTTATTGGGATCAAAAAAATCAATGGGTATTTACAGATCAACCCTACCAAATAAAATTCAAGGACGGTTCCTATAATAACGGAGGAAGATTTGATGGAAATCAAGACTTCACAATTTTTTCTTCACGAAAAAACGAAGGCGTCCAATTAATCGATAAAAATAAAACTGAAGATGTTAAGTAAAGCTTACTTGTTTTTTGAATACGCATACCTTGCCGTTGCATTGTTTTTTATATACGAAACCGTAAACAATTGGAGTGACGACAGAAGCCGTGCCTATTTATATTTGTTTTTCGCTGTAGTTGCAATTGGAATGTTTTTCTTTAAAAGAAACTTCAGAAAAAAGATGAATAACCGAGACAAATAATTCATTTTAAAATTACAAACTTGTAATTTTGAATATTGAATTCTAAATTCTGACCTTGAATAACCTATGGATTATAGCATTATAATAATTTTTACAATGTTAATTCTCTCCGCATTTTTTTCGGGGATGGAAATAGCCTACGTTTCTTCCAATAAAATCCATATCGAAATTGAAAAAAAGCAAAACAACTTTTTAGCTGGAGTTTTAAAAAAAATAACAAAACGCCCTTCAAAGTTTATTGCTACAATGCTAGTAGGAAACAATATTGCTCTAGTTATATATGGTTTCTATATGGGTGATTTACTCATGAATTATATTCCGCTCGCTGGATTTAGCGGTTTATTAATTCAAACCATTATATCAACATTAGTTATTTTAATGACTGCAGAGTTTCTTCCGAAGGTATTTTTTCAAATCTACGCCAACAACTTGGTGAAAATATTCGCGGTGCCCGCCTATTTTTTCTACGTTGTTTTTTCATTAATCTCAGAATTTATAATCTGGATTTCAGACCTAGTTTTAAAATTCGTTTTTAAAACCGAAGGAGATACTGTTCAGTTAAGCTTTAGTAAATTAGAGTTAGGAAATTATATTTCTGAACAAATGGATATTGCCGAAACCAAAGAAGAAATGGATTCGGAAATTCAAATTTTTCAAAACGCACTAGACTTTTCTGAAGTTAAATCTAGAGAAGCTATGATTCCAAGAACTGAAATTGTAGCCGTAGATATTGATACATCCCCAAAAGAATTAGCTAAAATTTTTACTGAAACTGGGTTTTCTAAGATTTTAATTTTCAAAGAAAACATAGACGACATTTTGGGCTATGTACACTCCTTCGAACTTTTCAAAAAGCCATCGACCATTAAAAAGGTTTTGATGCCTGTGATTTTTGTTCCTGAAACTATGCTCATTAAAGACGTCCTTGCCGTTCTTAGTAAAAAAAGAAAAAGTATAGCAGTTGTAATTGACGAATATGGTGGAACAAGCGGAATTATTACTGTAGAAGATATTATTGAAGAACTTTTTGGCGACATTGAAGATGAACACGATAGCATCGCTTTAATCGAAGAAAAACTCGGAGAAGACCACTACAAATTCTCTGCACGATTAGAAGTAGATTACATAAATGAAAATTATGACTTAAATCTAAACGAAAGTGAAAACTACGAAACATTAGGCGGATTGATAGTTAATTTCACCGAAGAGATTCCCGATAAAGGGGAAACCGTAGAGATAGATAATCACCTTTTCACTATACTAGAAGTATCTAGCACCAAGATAGAACTAGTGGAAGTTAGAAACATAGGCGAAGATTAGAAATTAAATAATCACCACTTTTTTCAATTTAGTTTTTATTAATGAGTTGAAAATGCTATTTTCGCCACCTATAAATTTGAACATCAAATGGCAATCTTAAACAGCATTAGAAAAAGAGGGATATTTCTTATCCTTATTATCGCATTGGCACTTTTCGCCTTTATTTTAAGCGATATTATATCAAAAGGAAGTACAGGACCTAAAGGTCAAGATACCATTGCAACGGTAAATGGTAACGAAATTCCAAGACAAAGCTTCATGGAGCAAGTAGAGGCAACCCAACGTAATATGGGACCTAATGCAAACGCTACACAAGCTATGAATATGGTTTGGGATCGTGAGTTACGCCGTGTAATAATGGAAGAACAAATTGAGAAAGTAGGTATTACTGCAGAAAAAGCTCAAATTGATAATGCATTAAAAACTGCTTTAGCAAATAACCCTACATTCTTAAATGAGGCAGGACAAGTTGATGACGCTAAAATTCAAGAATACATTGCCAGCATTAAAGCTTCATCACCTCAAATGTATGCACAATGGCTAACATTCGAAGAGAACATAGCTAACAGTGTAGTTCAAACTACCTACAACAATATGATCATGGGCGGATTACGCGCTACTATTGCTGAAGGTGAACAAGAATACCATTATAAAAACGACAATTTAAATCTTCAGTATGTTTTAGTGCCTTACACTAAAATTGCAGATGAAGAAGTTAAAGTGTCTGAAGATGAAATTAAAAAATATGTGTCAGCTCACGCTAACGACTATAAGGTAGATGCTCAAGCAGATATCCAATATGTATTTTACGAAGAAACTCCTTCGGAATCTGATTCTGAAGAAGCTAAGGCTGGAATCACTTCTTTATTAAACGACAAAGTTGAGTTCAACCAAGACACAAAATCTAACGATACTATTCCTGGTTTTAGAAACACTAACGATTACGAAGAATTTGTAAATGCAAATTCAGACATTCCTTTCTTTGACCAATGGTTATTCAAAAAAGATCTTCCTGCATCAGAGGCAGAAAACTTAATAAACCTTAATAAAGGTGATGTTTACGGACCATTCAAAGTAGATAACTCTCTTTACCTAACAAAAGTTTTAGACACTAAGCAAATGCCAGACTCTACTGAGTCTAAGCACATCTTAATTAGATATGTTGGTACAATGCGTGCTCCAGAAACAATCACTAAAACTAAAGAAGAAGCTAGAAAATTAGCTGACAGTCTTTTAAGTGTTGTTAAAAGAGACAAATCTAAATTTGCAGAACTTGCTGAAGAATTTTCTGATGATGGGTCTGCAGATAACGGAGGGGATTTAGGAAACTCTACTCCAGGTAGAATGGTTCCTCCATTTGACGAGTTTATTTTCAACAACCCAACAGGAACTGTAGGTTTAGTAGAAACAGATTTCGGTTTCCACATTGTTGAAGTTGGAAAGCAATCAGCTGCTAAAAAAGCTCTTAAACTTGCAACGGTTGTAAAAGCTGTAGAGCCTTCAGAAAAAACAATAAACAACGTATTTTCTGACGCTTCCAAATTTGAGCTTGCTTCAAAAGACGGTGACTTTAACGAATTAGCTAAAGCTAGTAATCTTGAAGTAAAACCAGTAAATAAATTAGGTAAAATGGATTCTAATATCCCTGGTATCGGAGATAACAGATCAATTATCAACTGGGCTTTTGAAAAAGACACTAAGGTTGGTGACACAAAACGTTTCAGTGTACCAAACGGATATGTAATCGCTCAGGTTACACGTAAGAACGAAAAAGGATTAATGAGTGTTGCAGATGCTTCTAGTAGAGTTATTCCAATTTTACGCAACGAGAAAAAAGCAAAAATGATTCGTGAGTCAATTACTGGTACTACTTTAGACGAAATTGCTAAAAGTCAAGGAGTAATTGTTCAAACTGCAACAGGTGTAAATATGGCTGCTCCAACAATTGGTGCAAGCAGAGAACCTAAAGCTGTAGGAATTGCTTTTGGTACTAAACCTGGTGAAACTACTGCATTGATAGATGGAAACAAAGGTGTTTACAAAATAAAAGTAACTGCCTTCAACCCTGCTCCAAAAATGGAATCATATGCAAATTATGCAAACCAAATGAGCAATCAAGCTGTACCTGGTGCTCAGAACGCAGTTTATAACGCACTTAAAAAGAAAGCAGAAATTGAAGATAACCGCGCTAACTTTTACTAGTCGCTAACTTCACATAAACTTTAAAAGCCCTGTTGCAATTTTTTGTAACAGGGCTTTTCTTTAAAAAGCATTTTTTAACAAACCATACTATAAAAATTCTTTATTTTTAAAAAAAAGAAAAAGACACATCTAATCATCATGGATAATAAAGAACTTATTGAAGCCCTTGTAGAAAAATACACCAATCTTGGTGAAAATCCTGAAACATACCTAAAAGGATTGCTACAAGCCAAACCAATTAATTATTGGGATTATATACAAGTAGACACATTGCTATCGCTGCAAAAAACTAGAACTGATTATAAAGACGAAGAGATTTTTGTAATGTATCATCAAGTAACAGAGCTTACTTTAAAAATGATGATACACGAAATCAAGCAACTTTCAGAAGGTGAAAATCTTTCAGAAGAAGTTTGGATTACAAAACTAGATAGACTAAAAAGATACACAAGGATGCTTATTACCTCTTTCGATATTATGAAAGAAGGAATGAGCTATGAAGACTATAACATCTTCAGATCTACACTTACACCTGCTAGCGGATTCCAAAGTGCTTCCTTTCGCTACCTAGAACTATACAGCACTAAACTTGAAAATTTGGTGAATAGCAAGGGGCAAGAAAGATTACCTGAAAACCCGACTTTAGACGATTATTTTGAAAATCTATATTGGAAAGACGCTGGATATAATAGGAAAACAGGCAAAAAGACATTAACCCTTATCCAATTTATAGAAAAATACGAAGACGATTTTAAATCTTTAGCCAAGAAACTTAAAGGTAAAACTCTTGAAGAAAGAGTAATGCAAATGGACAACCCTTCTGATGAGCTAAAGGAAAAACTAAAACAGTTTGACCATTTTTACAATGTAGCTTGGCCATTAGTTCATTTGGATACTGCACAACATTATTTAGATAGTAAAGGTGAAAATAAAGCCGCTACTGGTGGTTCGGAATGGAAAAAATACCTGCATCCAAAATACCAGCAGCGTAAATTTTTCCCTAACCTTTGGTCTAAAGAAGAACTTGCTTCTTGGGGTGAATAACTTGAGTTGTTAACCAACAATGAGTTGGTAAAGGACAATAGTGAGGTTTGATAATGGGTTACAAAAACTTATAGCTTGTGGAAATTCAAATTAAAAGAATTTATGAAGAAGCATCTAAGGATGATGGCTATAGGGTTTTAGTAGACCGTATATGGCCTAGAGGCGTAAGTAAAGAAGAAGCAAAACTTGACAAATGGATGAAGGAAATTGCTCCATCCTCAGATCTTCGAAAATGGTTCAATCATAAAGTAGAACGCTTTAATGACTTTTCAAAAAAATACAACGAAGAACTTGAAAAGCATACAGATTTGGTAACTGAGCTTCTTCAAAAAAGTGAGAAAAATAAACTTACTCTTTTGTTTGGCGCTAAGGACACAAAACACAATCAAGCAATTGTCTTAAAGAAGCACCTTGAAAATAAAGTGGACAAATAATCGTAACCAATTACTTTCTTGACTATGAAGTATATTTTATTTCCCTTATTCCTTCTATTATCTTTCAATATAAGCGCCCAAGTTATAAATGCCGAATCCTTTAGAAGAGTTACAGACACATCTGGATTTTCAGGTTCAACTAGTTTAGACTTTGCTTTAAAACGTGATGTTAATGACAAGCTGAGTATAAAGAATAACATTCACGTACAATACAAAATGAATCGACATTTAGTCCTTCTTAAAAATGAAATAGAATTTCAAAGAATTGAAGGTGATAAATTTGAAAACAGAGGTATTCAACATCTTCGCTATAACTACAAGCTTCTCCCAAACATAACCTGGGAAGTTTTTGGTCAAGGTCAATACAATAAAGTTTCTAAAATCGACTTTCGCGGCCTTGTAGGAACGGGACCGCGTTTCAAACTAACACAGCTAGAAGACTATAAATTCTATTTAGGAACTTTACTGATGTATGAACACGAAAAACGAGATGACATTCTAAATCCAATTAAAGAAGGGATAAGAGGTTCTGTTTACTTTTCCTTTAGTCTTTATCCTCAAGACTACCTAACCGTAATTAGCACTACCTATTACCAACCTATGCTAAAAAGTATAACAGACGATTATAGAGTTTCCTCTCAAACATCATTATTGGTTCATCTCTTCAAAAATTTTAGTTTTAAAACCACCTACACTTTTAATTACGATGAGATACCTGCCGAAGGAATCCCAAATTCCCAATACGAACTAACAACAGGGGTAGTTTATTCTTTCGATTAAAAGATTTGAAACTTTAGTTAACATCTATCGTTTTCAAAAACTACTTATCTATATTTACATTAAATGAAGATTCTACCATCTTCAAATACATAAATTTTATAATAAAATGGCTTCAGATAATTATTACGACCCTAAGGATTTAAGAAAATTTGGTAAAATCACTGAATGGAGCGAAGAGCTTGGTGAGAAATTTTTTGAATACTACGGAAAAGTTTTTGAAGAAGGCGCGCTTACCGCTCGTGAAAAGGCTTTAATAGCGCTAGCAGTTGCACATACAGAACAGTGCCCTTACTGCATCGATGCCTATACTAAAGACAGCCTTCAACGAGGTGTTACTAAAGAAGAAATGATGGAAGCCGTACACGTTGGCGCAGCAATAAAAAGCGGTGCAACACTTGTCCACGGCGTAATGATGATGAATAAAGTAAATAAGTTAGACGGATAAATTTCAACGACTACTGATTCTTTTATAGGAATTCAATTAAAACATTCTATGCTGAAAGAGAAAAAGAAAAAAAAACAACAATCACTTCACAAACGCAATAGTGATCTTGCTGTAGCGAATAAACAACTCGAAAAACTCTCCAATGGTATTTTTGCTAATGGAGAACTTCCTACTTTTTCTGAAAAAATAAACGAAACAAATCAATTTCCGCTACGAGCAAAAGGTTTAGAAATTCTACAAATCAATGTTGGTTATATGTGTAATCAGGTTTGCGAACATTGTCATGTAGATGCAGGGCCAGACAGAAAGGAAATAATGACGCGGGAAACTATGGAGCAGTGTTTGGATGTAATAAAAAACACGGGAGCACATACCTTAGACCTTACCGGTGGAGCGCCAGAAATGAACCCTAATTTTCGCTGGTTTGTAGAAGAAGCTAGCAAAGTTGGTATTAAAGATTTTATAGTAAGAAGTAATCTTACTATTATCCGAGCCAATAAAAAATATCACGATTTACCTGGATTTTTTAAAAAACACAATGTTCACATTATAAGCAGCATGCCACATTGGACGCGTGGCAAAACCGACAAGCAACGTGGAGAAGGCGTATTCGACCAATCTATAAAAGCGCTACAAGAACTCAATGCTGTAGGCTATGGAATGCCAAATAGCGAATTACGGTTAGATTTAGTTTATAATCCTAGTGGAGCGTTTCTTCCTAGCAATCAAGCTAGCATGGAAAAAGATTTTAAAAAAGCACTACTTGAAGATTTTAATATCCAGTTTCATAACCTATTTGCGATTACAAACTTGCCCATTTCAAGGTTCCTCGATTACTTAATAGCTTCGGATAACTATGAAGATTATATGTATTCATTAGTAGATGCATACAATCCCGCTGCTGTTAAAAACGTAATGTGTAGGAATACCATTTCTATCAGTTGGGACGGATTTTTGTATGACTGTGATTTCAACCAAATGTTAGAATTAAAGGTAGCTAGCAAAATCCAACACATCTCTGAATACAATGAGGAAATACTTAACAACAGAAACATTGTAATTTCTCAGCATTGTTATGGATGTACAGCTGGTGCAGGAAGTAGTTGCCAAGGTACAGTTACTGAATAAATGATGAAACAGTTAAGCACAGGTGTTAGTCTATTTATGAAAAGTTTCATTTTCGTATTTTTCCTCTTCGGATTTAGTGTTGCAAGCGGTCAAACTCAAAAAAGTTTAGATATTCTATTGCAACAAAACAACTCAGAAAGTATCCCCTATATTTCTGTTGAGGAACTACAGAATTTATTAATAGAAAACTCAGTAGTTATTTTAGATACACGAGAAGCAAATGAATTTAATGTAAGTCACATAACTTCAGCAAAAAACATCGGTTTTGAAAAGTTTTCTTCGGAAGATAAGCTTCTTCAAAATTTAGATAGAGATACACAGATAGTTGTTTATTGTTCGGTTGGAATACGTTCTGAAAGAATTGGTGAAAAATTAAAAGATGTAGGCTTTTCAAATGTAAAAAACCTTTATGGTGGAATCTTTGAATGGAAAAATAAAGGCTATTCGGTTCTTGATTCTAAAGGGAATGAAACTGAAAATATCGACACATTTTCTAGACGTTGGAGTCATTATTTAAAAACTGGCAATCCTGTTTACTAAATCTTAAACATCACAGGATTTATATTATAATTGAATAAAAATGAAATCAAATAAAAACGTTTTATTATTAATTGGAGCTTTTATTCTATTAGGCATCAATTTAGGAATGGTGAATTGGAACAGTTTTGCTTCGGAACAAAATCTTGCGGCTGGCTTTGGAATTATCATAAGTTTGCTTATTATTTCCCTTCAGTTTAAAAAAATAAAAAAGCAGAATTAAGCTGATAAAAAACTATTTTGACTACTGACAAATGGCAATAATTAACCCAAATACTTCAGACGATGCCAATAGTATGGCTGCCGATTTCCACTTCCCTACTTCTAAAAGTGCATTGATTATTTTCACCCGAAATCCAGAATTAGGAAAGGTAAAAACACGCTTAGCTAAAACAATTGGGGATGAAAATGCTTTGGAAATCTATAAGTTTCTTTTAAAGCACACTGCTGAAATTACTGAAAATTTAAATGTAGATAAATTCGTTTTTTATTCAGAAAATATTCATCGAAACGATTTATGGAATCCAGATATCTTTAGAAAAAAACTGCAATCTGGAAATGAATTAGGAGAGCGGATGAAAAATGCTTTTTCAGATGTATTTTCAATGGGTTATGAAAGCGTAATTATTATTGGAAGCGATATGTTTGACATGGGTACTCAAGATTTAGAAACAGCTTTTGTATCACTGCAAACATCACCCTATGTTATTGGCCCTGCCTCTGATGGTGGCTATTACCTGTTAGGAATGAAACAACTCAACACCAAAGTTTTTGAAAATAAAATTTGGGGTACTGATAGTGTTTTAAAATCAACGTTAAACGATTTAAGACAATTTAAGTACACCTTATTAGATAAAAAAAATGATATTGATTACTACGAGGATATAAAAGATGTAGAAGCTTTTCAGCAATTTTTACCACCTCATTTAGATAGTAATTTTATTTAAACAGTCAATAAAAAGTAACGATATGAGCGTATCAAAATTTATAAAAGAAGCGGCAGAATACCTTCAAAATCGCGGATTTGAAAAACCAGAAATAGGAATAATACTAGGTACTGGTCTCGGGAAAATAGTCGAGAAAATAGATATAATTACCGAAGTTAGCTACAATCACATTCCTAACTTCCCCACTGCGACTGTAGAGTTTCACAAAGGAAAATTAATTTACGGCACACTAGAAGACAAAAAAATCGTAGTAATGCAGGGTAGATTTCATGTTTATGAAGGCTATACACTTCGCGACGTAACTTTCCCTGTAAGAGTTATGCATCTTTTAGGAATTAAGCGCCTTTTGGTAAGCAATGCAGCGGGAGCAATTAATCTCAACTTCAACAAAGGAGAAATAATGCTTATAGACGATCATATTAATTTACAAGGTGATTCTCCCCTAGCCTTTAGAGGTGTAGAAAAAATGGGCGAACGTTTTGTAGATATGAGCGCCCCTTATGATGCAGAAATGAATAAAATTATTGAACAAGTTGCTACAGACAACAACATAACGCTTCACAAGGGCGTTTACGCCAGCGTTGTAGGCCCGCAACTTGAAACCCGAGCAGAATATCGCTATTTAAAAATTATTGGCGCAGATGCCGTTGGAATGAGTACTGTGCCAGAAATAATTGTTGCAAACCATTTACAACTTCCAGTTTCGGCAATTTCAGTCTTAACAGACGAATGTGATCCAGACAATCTAAAACCAGTCAACATTCCAGATATTATTGCTGCTGCCAACAAAGCAGAACCAGATATGATAACATTATTTACTGAGTTAATTAAGCAGTTGTAAGTTGAAGTGCGATACCTATTCGAGACCTGTTAGGTTCAAACACGCAAAACATGTTGAATTCACATCCAATTCAGGAACCAATATAATTACTTAGTTTAGTGAGTTCAACAAAATATTGTATATCACAATCCAGACCTGTCAGGTTTCAAAAACCTGACAGGTCTAAACATCCAAAATATTTTGAATTTGCAGCCAAAACAAAATCTTACATAATAACTAAATTTAGCAAACTCAATAAAAAAAAATTTAATTCAAACACCAAACCTTACAGGTTTCAAAAACCTGTCAGGTTTAAACACGCAAAACTTATTGGGTTTGCATCTAATACAGAACCCGATATAATTAATTAATTTAGTAAGTTCAACAGTAAATTGTATTTCACAATCTAGACCTGTCATGTTTCAACACGTAAAATATGGATTTTTTAGAAGAAACATATTTCTATCACATCTTCAATCGCGGGAATAATAAACAAGATATTTTTAAAGAAGATGAAAACTGTTATTATTTTTTAAAATTAGTTAGAAAATACATTCTTCCTATTGCAGATATCTATTGCTATTGCCTTCTCAAAAACCATTTTCACTTACTAATTCAAATTAAAGAAAACGCAGAAAAACCATCTCAAGCTTTTTCAAATATGTTCAATGCATATTCAAAAGCATTCAATAAAAAATATGAAAGAGTTGGGAGTTTATTTCAACGACCATTTAAAAGAATAAGAATTTCTGAAGAAAAATATTTAAAGCAATTAATATTATACATCCATTTAAATCCTGAAAACCACAGAATTATTGATAATTTTGAAAATTATAAATTCAGCTCATATAATTCAATAATCTCCCCAAAACCAACAGCTTTAAAAAGAACAGAGGTTATTGATTTTTTCAACGATATTGAAAATTTCAAACTTATACACAGACAAAGAAAACCAATAAACGAAAATTTAGATTTTATAATAGAATAAGCCAATTTCAAACCTTTTTCGCTTTAGAAAACTGTCAGCTTTCGTAGATAAACAATGGAAAAATACATAGAAATATTCAAGAATTCTTACTACGGATACTTTAATTATTTGTGGAAGGAAATCACTCATTTTCATTGGGAAAACTACTTCTACGGACTTATCCTTGTCTCCTTAATAGTTTGGGCATTGGAGTTACTTTTCCCTTGGAGAAAAGATCAGAAAATCTTCAGAAAAGATTTTTGGATGGACACATTCTATATGTTCTTCAACTTTTTCTTATTAAATCTGATTGTTCTTATTTTTCTTTCAAATGCAACCGCTGAGCTTTTTAATGATTTACTGAGTTTAATAGGGTTAAAGATTTCAGATTTTCAGCTTCTAGATTTAAATGCACTCCCATTCGGACTCGGCCTGCTTGTATTCTTTTTAATTACAGATTTTGTACAGTGGAATACGCATCGTTTACTTCATTACTCTCCATTCCTTTGGAACTTTCATAAAGTACACCATTCAATAAAAGAAATGGGATTTGCAGGACATCTGCGATATCATTGGATGGAACCCATAGTGTATAAGTCTCTACTATATATTCCTCTAGCAGTTATTGGTGGTTTTGATGTACAATCTGTAGCAATTGTACATTTTTCTGCTCTTACTATTGGGCATTTAAACCACGCAAACCTAGGCTGGGATTACGGTGTGTTAAAATATATTTTCAACAATCCAAAAATGCACATTTGGCATCACGCAAAAGAACTGCCAGAAAATCACCAATACGGAGTAAATTTTGGAATCAGTTTAAGTTTATGGGACTACCTATTTAAAACCAGTCACGTACCCCACGATGGTAGAGATATTGAATTAGGTTTTGAAGGAGACGAAGAATTCCCAAAAGATTTTATAAAGCAAACCATATACCCTGCAAAAACAAAGTAAGGTTTGCCTTATAAACTAAATCTTATTTTGTTTTTTTAAGCTCTAATTTTTCTGCAAAATAATCGCAGAAGTCACGCATTGTATCGCTCATTTTGTCATCGTTTGTAGCACGTTGAAAAGTATCAGCCATGGCGGTTAACGTTTGATGGAAGAAAATTTTCATCTCATCCATTGGCATCTCTTTTGTCCAAAGATCGATACGCAAAGACTCTTTGTTTTTATGATCCCAAACCGACAGCATTACAGCTTTCGATTCTTCATTTGTAACTCCGCCGTCTTCGGCTGTCCAATGTATAGTTTCAGGGATTTTATTTTCGTCTAAACCAACGTTTAGTCTTATTTCAGAATTGTGTTTTACAGCCATTATTTCTTTGGTTTGTATTTTGAATTATTAAATATTTCGTCAGCATCGGTAATCATTAATTGCTGAACAGTTGTATCATTATTATCCATATATGCGCGCACTATTTGCCAGCCGATATATCGTCCTAACATTCCTGGAGAGTCATTATCTATTTCTAAATAAAACTTAGAAAAAGGAGCCGGATTAATAAATCGTGCACCTAGTCTTTGATCGGTACTATAGAGCAATTCATTTTCTACAAAATAACGCCACATATAGAGTTCATTTTCCTCAGACCATTGTATTTCTTCTTCAGAATACCCCATTTTATCAGCATCTGAAGTTTTTGGAAGCCATACATCTTTTAAATACTGCATTTTTCCATAGTAAATAATTTGTCCTAAGAATGTGGAATTAGAAGGTGGCTTAATATACTCTCTTGAAAAAACTTCAGCTACATCTTGAATGAGCTGTGAAGGCTTCATTTCCTTTTTGATATATTTATCAATCCCTCCATAAAACTCGTGCTCGCTACCTAAATAATTGTCTAGTGCAAGAACCAACATACTATCGGCAAGAATAACTTTATTTCTGTAGTCTACATCAGAAGTTACTGTAACCACCAAAGGCGTCGAAAACTGTGGGAAATAATATTTTATATGCTGAAATAACGGAATGATATCGTCTTCTATAAGTTGAGCTTCTGGAAAAACCTTAAAAACCTCATCTTCCAATTGATTTTGAAGGGTATCGGTTAATTTTTGTACCCAAATGCTATCGTGATATTGCACTGGGAAAAACTCCGGAAAACGCTGCTTTAAAACTGGTAAATCGGCAGGCGAGGCATCGGCAAACTCCTTGTCGAAACGTACAATTTGTACATCCATCGGGATTTGTTGAATTTCCTTTTCTAACTTACTATCGCTATTACACGAAAACAAAAGAACTCCAAAAAGAAGTAGAAAAATATATCGCATAGAATTAAAAATGTTTCTATTGGTTAACGCCATTGATTTTAATTAATTTTACCTTTATCAACTTTTTGACGTGCAAAGGTACCTTATTGTTGAATGAGTTTAAAAGTTTAGGGTTTAAAAGTTTTATGTAGTTACACCTCTGCTAAGGAAATAAATAGGCCTTAAATCAATATAAATTTTATAAATATCAAAAAAATGCAAACCGAGAAAGTAATCGAATATATCGTAAGTTGGCTAAAAGACTATGCCGTAAATTCAAAAACTGATGGTTTTGTGTTAGGTATAAGCGGCGGAATTGATTCTGCTGTTGTTTCAACATTATGTGCAAAAACAGGTTTGCCGACACTTTGTGTAGAATTACCTATTCATCAGGCTCCAAATCAAGTGAGTCGTGGGAGAGAGCACATCCAGTTTCTAAAAGATAATTATTCAAATGTTAGTAATACCGAGGTAAATCTAACTTCAGTATTTGAGGAATTCAAAAAAGAAGTTCCCCAAACTGAAGACGATAGTTTCCTCGATCTTTCCCTAGCAAACACTAGAGCGAGGTTAAGAATGACCACGCTTTACTACTTTGCAGGCTTACATCGTTATTTAGTTGCTGGCACGGGAAATAAAATTGAAGATTTTGGTGTAGGATTTTACACTAAATACGGTGATGGTGGTGTAGATTTAAGCCCCATTGCAGATTTGATGAAAAGCGAAGTTTACAAGCTTGGCGAAGTTTTAAATATTCCAGATTCTATAATGAAAGCCGCTCCTACCGATGGTCTGTTTGGCGATAGCAGATCCGATGAAGACCAACTAGGTGCAAGTTATGATGAATTGGAATGGGCAATGAAAATGACAGAGGCAGGAAAATCTAGTGCCGATTTTAACGGAAGAGAAAAAACTGTATACGATATTTATACGCGATTAAATCGTGCCAACAAACATAAAATGGTTCCGATTCCAGTTTGTGAAATTCCAAAAGAGTTTCTCTAAAGTTTTTTTAATATAGCATTCGATATTCTTAGAAATAATCAGAAGACACTATATATTCAACTACATTATATCAATTTATTGATTCTCAAAACTTAAGGTGTATTCGGAAATGAAATCGATAAATTAAATGTGCTTACACTACCCTATTCAATTTATTTGAAAGCACTTTTTTAAGGGTAAGATAATCCACGATTTCCTGTAAACTTGACTCTTTTTCAGGGTTATCATTATCCTTCATCATTTCTGATAAGTCATTTATCTTTTGAGAAACTAAATGACGTCGTAAATTTAAGATGGTCTCACTTACAATTTGGGCAATGGTTTTATCTTTTCCTTTTACATAAATCTCCATTCGCTCCCAATTGTGAAGCTCATAGCGTTCCTCTTCCATCAATACATGCGTTACAGCGGTTGCAAGTTCTGGTTCTAAATCGTTAATAAAGGTTTCTGCTTTGGCTTCAGGGTTTTGATTAAACCGATTTACTACTTCATAATATATCTTTTTAAACTCAGGATTTGTGAATTCAATTTCGTCATCCTGTAAGTCAAGATAAATTTTTTCATACACTCGAGCTTTATGGATTTCAGGTTTTAAAGAAATTTCTCCTTTTTCATCAGCTTCAAGTATTAAATCTTCAAAATCTTCTTCAACATTGCCATACAGTAGAAGAAGTTGGATGATTTTTTGCTCCAATTCAAATTGAACATCTATTTTCTTGGCTTTTTTCTCAGAGGAAACTACTTGAAATGCTTCCTGTTTTACATCAGCTTTTTTTGAAGAATCTTTTTTATCTTTTCGAAGTAATTGGGCTAAGGTATTAAACAGCACCTCTTCCGAAATATCCATGATACGCGAACACTCCTTAATATAAATTTCGCGTTTTATTACATCTGGAATTTTAGCAATACTGTTAACCATATCGTGTATGGTTTCAGATTTTTTAATCGGGTCGTTTTTAGCTTCTTTTGCTAATAATGAAGCTTTAAAAGTGATAAAGTCCTTAGAGTTTTCTTCCAGGTACAGGCTTAAGTCTTCCAGAGAATTTTTCCGTGAAAAGCTATCTGGATCTTCCCCTTCTGGAAAAGTACAGATTTTCACATTCATTCCCTGCTCCAAAATCAAATCTATCCCTCGTAAAGACGCGCGAAGTCCAGCGGCATCACCATCAAATAGAACCGTAATATTTTGAGTAAGCCTATTTATTAATCTAATTTGCTCTGGCGTTAAAGCAGTTCCAGAGGAAGAAACTACGTTGTGAATACCTGTTTGATGAAACTGAATTACATCGGTATATCCTTCTACTAAGTAGCAATTATCTTCTTTTGATATGCTTTGTTTTGCATTGAAAATCCCATAAAGAACTTTGCTCTTATGGTAAATGTCACTTTCAGGAGAGTTGAGATATTTTGCTGCTTTTTTATCTGAAGTTAAAATACGCCCTCCAAAACCAAGAGTACGCCCGCTCATGCTCAAAATCGGGAACATCACTCTTCCCTTAAAGCGATCGAATTGTTTTTCACCTTTTACAATAGACAAACCTGTTTTCTCAAGGAATTCAAGTTTATATCCTTTTTTAATTGCATGACTGGTAAATGCTTCCCAAGAATCTGGTGAGTAACCCAATTCAAATTTCTTAATCGTTTCATCGGTAAACCCTCTTTCTTTAAAGTATGAAAGTCCGATGGCTTTCCCTTCTTCGGTTTTTAATAAGGTATTATGAAAATAATTTTTAGCAAATTCACTAACTAAATAAAGACTTTCACGTTCGTTTGCTTGTTCTTTCTCTTCGCTAGATTGCTCGGTTTCTTCTATTTCAATTCCGTATTTCTTAGCTAGAAATTTTATTGCCTCAGGATAGGTAAAGTGTTCGTGTTCCATTAAAAACGACACCACATTTCCACCTTTTCCACTACTAAAATCTTTCCATATTTGCTTAACAGGACTAACCATAAAACTTGGTGAACGCTCATCTGTAAACGGACTAAGCCCTTTGTAGTTGCTACCAGATTTTTTCAATTGTACAAAATCGCCAATTACCTCCTCTACTCGAGCAGCTTCAAAAACATTATCTATAGTAGTTCTACTTATCAATTTATGGTGAATTAATAGTTTGTTGTTACCAATTTTGGATTTGTAAAAATAGGGATATTAAGAATGAAAAACCTAAGCCTTTACTATTTCAGTTAAAATAAAAAGAACCTACCAGGAGCCTCGCAAAAACGGGAGATACCTTGCAGGTTAATAAACAAACGAATAAAAAGGAGATTTTGGCTACTCCAAATCAAGCCTTAGGCCCAATGAAACATTATGTTGATCCACAGCGTTATTTTTAAAGATGGTATTAAGGTCGTATTTAGCATAAATTGAAGTGGCTCCCCAACCTATATAAGCACTTAATCCATAAATAAAATTATTAGTGTTGTAATTAGCTTTCAATTTTTGTTTCTTATTTTCACCATCTTCTTCAAATTTAAGTTTTTGACGAGCGCCTAAATTAATTCCTCCGTAACCTCCAATCCCAAATTTGAACTGATCACGGGTTACATATCGAAAATAATCGTCGTGTTCAATCTTTTTGGAAGGTCCAAATTCAAAATGAATTGGAATTACTAGGTTGTCCATTCTAAATTTTGACTTTTTTAAATCTAGCGGATAGGTTTGAAGTTCCGTTTGTTCCCCAGTATCTACAAAATGTCTGTTATCGGTTGGTTTAAGTCCGTTAAATTGAAATGCAAGACCATACCTAACTCGCAACCAATTAGAATTGTCGAAAACACGAGTTTTCCAAGTCCACCCTAATTCGGCAAATCGACTACCAGCAACTTTAAAATCTGAATCCTTCAAGGATTCTCCTGAAGTAACAACATTGTTTAGTCCAACCGCTATATAACCATCTGAAGTTGTGCGTCTGTCATAAACCACTTTCTTTTCTTTACTTTTAACCGAAACCCCAAAAACCCGAGTGTCATTATCATCTTCATTACCAAAACTGATAGCCACGTAGGATTTATCTTCATTTTCTCCTAATTCCCCGTTACGCTTGTACAATTCCATTTTATTGTCAACAATAGACAGTCGATTTTCTATATTTAATGCGTGTTTTTTAGCGGCGGCACTTTTTAAAATTTCGGCCTCAGCTTGATCGATGCTTCCTGTTTCAAGACGTTTATTAATATTTTCGACCTCAATTTTTAGAGCATTCTTTTCCTGTTGAACTATCTCTTTTTTAACACGAGAGAATTTTTCGACGACACTTAGTGAGTCCACCTGTTTTTCCTGAGCGTGTGAATAATTACTGGCAAGAAAAAACATAGTTAGGGCTGTTGAAATTGTGATTAATGATTTCATAATTGTTCGATTTTTGATTATTGATGAATGATTTTTTTTAGTCGGCAGTCATTGGTTGGAAGACGATGGTTGGGGTAGTTTTACCTATTTATAATGAAATTTGATTAAAATTTTAGAAATATCAAGAACCTCTCGACTGCGCTGGAGGCATCACTTACTCAATCGTTTCTTTCAATAAATGCAGTTCTAATTTTTATAAAACCTTCGCCTAAAGCATCGAATACTTTATCGCGGAAACTCTTTTCTAGTTCCCATTCCACTTCCTGTAGCAAGGCGGTAGCATCTACTTTAGGTGTGTTGAGAATTTTTTGGGCTTGAATTTCACGGCGCGCTTTATTTAGCAGATCTTCAACTTCAGTTATACTTACCTCGTTATGGTTATGCTGTAATTCTTTTATAGATGCAATTACCTCATCTACCTTGGCGTTAATAAGCTCTTCTTCCAACGACTTCTCCTTTTCGGTATTTGCAAGAACTTTAGTTTTATCAATTTTTTTATCAATTTCAGATTTTTTAGTGCCCGTTGACAGAGGTGATTCTGGGCTTGACGTCTTTAAATTTGAATTTGAATTTGAATTTGATTGCAATTTTTCTTTACCCTTATTTTCTTCAGGTTTGTTTACAACAGAATTATTTTGTGTAGAAACATATTTTTGAGCATCTTCACTATGCGGAATGATTTTTAAATCGTTATCAATTGTTTTTTCATCTACACTTTCTGTTACAATTTCATCTTTAACTTCAATTGTATTAGTATAGAAAACTGAACTTAAAATGAGGATACCAATAACACTTGCCGCAACGTAATACCACAATACAGTTTTCTTTTGGGGTTGTTCTGCATCCAGCTTTACTTGTAGCTTATCCCAAGCCTTTTCAGAAGGCTTTAACTCCCTCGACTCTAACTTTTCACGAATATTATCTTCTAATTTATAAGGCGCCATAACTTAAGTTGTTTTGTTGTTTCACTAAATCTTGAAGCATTTTTCGAGCTTTAAAGAGCTGTGACTTTGATGTATTCTCACTTATTTGCAATAACTCTGCAATTTCCCCGTGTTTGTATCCTTCAACTGCATAAAGCACAAAAACAGTTTTATAGCCATCAGGAAGATTATCTATAATTTTCTGAATTTCATTAGTTTCCAACTCCGTTTTGATATAAGTTGAATGCTGGGTTGTATTTTCAATTTCCTGTTCAGAAACAAAGTGTAATTTTTTGTCTTTCCGCAGTTGAGAAATACTTTCGTTTACCATAATTCTACGAATCCAACCTTCAAAACTTCCTTCATTATTATAGTTACATAAATGGGTAAAGACTTTAAAAAAACCTGAAAGCATTACCTCCTCAGCCAACTCGATATTTTTTAAATACTGTCTACAAACGCCTAACATTTTAGGGGCAAACATATCATACAGCTCTTTTTGAGCTCGGCGATCGCCATTACTGGCTTTGGCTATTAACTTTGAATAATTTTTATGTAATGAGATAATTTTCAAAATACGCTTCGCTTATTAGGGCTTCTATTTATATAGACGCAAGTTTTTGAGAAATGGTTGTCTGAGGAATGAAAAAAAATTCTAACTTCAGCAATAGCGTACTGTAAGAAGCGCAAAAAAAGAGCTAAATAAAAAGATTTGGTCGAGCCTGAAGCTTGATTATTAAAAAATCATCTTTAATTTGACTAAAGATTTTATTTAAAAATAAATATGAAAGTTTAATCGTTAGGCTACTTTTTTCTGAATACGGAATACTATTTCTTTCTATCAATAACGTAATTAACCATCAACTCTAGGGATTCTTTATATGGAGAGTTTGGATAAGAATCTAAAAGCTGCAACGCCTCTTGCTGATAGTCTTTCATTCTAGTAACCGCATATTCAAGTCCGCCGTTGTTTTTCACGAAAGCGATCACTTCATTTACGCGCTTTTTGTCTTTATTGTGATTCTTTACTGAATTGATAAGCCATTTCTTATCCTTAGGTGAAGCATTATTTAGAGCGTATATTAAAGGTAGTGTCATTTTCTGTTCCTTAATATCTATCCCTGTAGGTTTGCCGATATGTTCATTTCCGTAATCGAATAAATCATCTTTTATCTGAAACGCGGTTCCTATAAGTTCCCCAAATTTTCGCATTTTCTCTACCTCATCATCCTGAGCCATAACCGAGCGAGCACCCATTGCACAACAGGCGGCAATTAAAGTTGCTGTTTTCTGTCGGATAATTTCAAAGTAAACTTCTTCAGTGATATCGAGTTTACGTGCTTTTTCAATTTGAAGTAATTCGCCTTCACTCATTTCACGAACAGCGACAGAGATAATTTTAAGTAAATCGAAATCATTGTTATCAATAGAAAGTAGCAAACCTTTGGAAAGGAGGTAATCCCCAACTAGTACGGCAATTTTATTTTTCCAAAGCGCATTTATGGAGAAAAATCCACGGCGGCGATTACTGTCGTCTACTACATCGTCGTGCACTAAGGTTGCTGTATGTATAAGTTCGATAACAGAAGCTCCACGATAAGTGCGTTCATTAACATTACCTTGCCCGGTCATTTTCGCGATAAGGAATACAAACATCGGTCGCATTTGTTTCCCTTTGCGATTTACTACATAATGTGTAATTCGATTTAGCAGAGAAACTTTTGAAGACATAGATTGTGAGAACTTTTTTTCAAAAAGCTCCATTTCCTTTTCAATCGGTAGTTTAATGCGCGAGACTATCTTCATAAAGCCCCAAAGATAGTTAAAAATGAATGATGATTTTCAAGTGAAATCAGCCAAGAATGATTTAAATAAATAAACATATATCCAATATTTAACACTGCTTTTTTAAATCTCATTCTCCTAACATTTCACACAAATCTTAATTAAATTGATAAAAAAATGAGTTTTACATCAAAAAACATATGTGAAGAAAATCAATTTCACATCAATAATAATAAAAAAATAAGGATGTGAGCCGTGGTGTTAAAACCTCCAAAAGCCCTGTAAAATCTGTTATCAATCTATGCATTTGGAGAAATTAATTTTATAACTAATATTATTTACAATGAAAAAAATTACTTTTTTAGCTGCATTATTTGCAGGTTTTGCAATGAATGCTCAAACTGTTTTCTTTGAAGACAACTTTGACGATGAAGATGTTTCCGATTGGGAAGTTTATGATGAAGATAGTGACGGAAACAATTGGGGGATATCTTTGTAATTACAGATTCAGATGGAAACCCTGTTACTCCTGTATCTTTATTTCAAGATCTTGGCAGTCTAACCCATTAACTCCAGACAACTGGGTCGTTTCTCCAGCAATCGACTTATCCACGGCCTCTGGAAGTGTTGAATTGAGCTGGAAGGTTTCAGCTGCTGCTGCAACATGGGATAATGAAAAATACAGTGTTTACGTTGGAACAAGTAGTAATATCAATGACCTAGGAGCTTCTAACGTTACTTTTACTGAAGTTTATGTTGATCCAAATGATGCTGGAACTCAATACACTCGTACTTTAGATGTTTCAGAATTTACTGGTGAAACTATCTACGTTGCTTTTAGACATCACGATGTTACTGATATGGATTACATCTCTATAGACGATGTAATGGTATCTGGAGTTTTAGCTGTAGGAACTAACGAATTTAAAGGATTCCAATATTCAGTTGCTAACAACACATTAAATCTTTCATCTAGCATTAAAATGAATAGCATTGCTCTTTACAATATGTTAGGACAGCAAGTTGTTTCTCAAAAATTAAACAACACTAATGAATCTGTAAACATTTCTGAATTACAATCAGGTGTTTACATTGCTACCATATCTATCGATGGAGCTAGCAAGTCATTTAAAATTGTAAAGAACTAATTTACATTTTAGCATAAATGGAAAAGAACGGCCTATAGCCGCTCTTTTTATTTACTGTTTGTTCGCCAATTGTCCGCAGGCAGCATCAATATCTTTTCCTCTACTTCGTCTTACCGTAACAGGGATATAGTTGTGTTCTAAAGCCTCTATATAATCGTCGATAACGGTTGATGAAGCCTGTTGGAAATTCCCATCGTCAATCGGGTTGTATTCAATAATATTTACTTTACACGGCACATATTTACAGAAAGCCACAAGCGCCTGTATATCTTCCCATTTATCATTTATATCCTTCCAAACAATATATTCGTATGTAATTTTACGATTGGTTTTACTGTACCAATACTCTAGCGACTCTCTAAGGTCTTCTAAGGTAAAGCTTTTAGCAAATGGCATGATTTGCTCTCTGGTTTCTTGAACTGCAGAATGCAAAGAAACAGCAAGGTTGAATTTCACTTCATCATCAGCGAGCTTTTTAATCATTTTAGGTACTCCAGAGGTGGAAACGGTGATACGCTTAGGCGACATCCCTAAACCTTCGTCACTAGTGATCTTTTCAATTGATTCTAGCACGTTTTTATAGTTCATCAACGGTTCGCCCATTCCCATAAAAACAATGTTGGAAAGCGGTTTGTTATGATACAACCTACTTTCTCTATCTATAGTAACCACTTGATCGTAAATTTCATCTGGGTTTAGATTTCTCATTCGCTTTAACCTAGCGGTTGCACAAAACGAACAATCTAAACTACACCCAACTTGCGAAGAAACACAAGCAGTAGTTCTGTTTTTAGTGGGTATCAACACAGATTCCACCACAAAGTCGTCAAACAACTTTACGGCATTTTTTATAGTTCCATCACTACTTTTTTGAAAGTGATCGACTTTAATGTGATTTATAACGAAATTCTCGTTAAGATGTGCTCGCAGTTCTTTTGAAAGATTAGTCATATCGTCAAAACTATGACTTCCTTTACTCCATAACCATTCATAAACCTGCGTCCCACGGAAGGCTTTGTCGCCAATGCTAACAAAGAAATCTCTAAGTTCTTCTTTTGATAAGGCTCGTATATCTTTCTTCTGTTCTGTCATGCTGCAAAATTAGGGTTTTTAAAACAAAAAAGCCTCTTTTCCAAATTGGATTAGAGGCTTTTGATTATATAGAAATTAGAGGAGGTTAGTGTTTAATTACAATCTTTTTTGTCATTGAATCGTTGTTGTCCTGGTTTACAAGGTAAAGAAAATAAATACCTTCCGATATATTATCTACTATTATTGTATTCATCGTATTCGATAATGATCCTGAATTTATTTCTTGCCCTATTACATTAAACAACTGATATCTTAAATTAGGATAGCGATTGTTTAAAACTGTTAACGTAGTACTGGCAGGATTTGGGTAGATTAATAGTTTCCCCAAATCTTCAAAATCAGGTACATTAAGATTGTTTTGTAGAGTTTCTATACTTGTTTGTCCAGATTCAATTGGGTCTAACCAATCAACCAATCTAGTTTCAGGAGTTGTACCGGAATTCCAAGACACACCAAATCTACCATATAAATCGTAGCCGTTATTTGTTTCTAATCCTAAACAAGCCGATTCCCCAGCGTATAGCTGACCTATAATTTTACCGTTCTCATTAAATAATGGTGAACCTGAAGAGCCGCTTTCCGTAGTTCCTATTTCCCAACCATTTCCAGACCCTTGAGACCCGCCTCCAATAATCCATGCTTTAGTTCCGTTGGCATCAATTTTTTGAGCCCCAGAATCGTCTCTACAAACTTTCATAATATCACCTTGAGGATGGTGTATCCCTACTTCAAACAATGGGTCGGTATCTAAATTATCCCAACCTGCAAAAGCAACGTCCCAAGAATTTGGAATGTCATCGTATAATTTCACAAGAGCAAAGTCGCTTAAGCTATTGTTGGCTTTTAATTCTGCACCACTTATGGTAAAGTTTGTTTGTATATCACTACTGTCTTCTCCAGTTCCACAAACAGGGTTTGGGCTTACCCAATTAAAACGCACAGTCCAAAAAGAAGGGTCGCTATTGTCAAGACAATGGTTAGCAGTAAGCAAATAAGGAGTTTTATCGTTTCGGGTGTTATTGATTAATGCTGAAGAACATAACAATCCATTTCCAAGATTTAGTAAGGCAACAGATTTTTTTAATAAATCTTTTTTCTGATCGAAGTCATTACCAACTGAACAATTAACATCGTAATTACAATCGCCAGACTCATTTATTCCTCTAGAATTATTGAGCATAGTATTTATTGCAGTCATTCTGTATCCGTGAATCACACTCCTTAATTGAAGTTCTGGTTCTCCTTCTACGTTTGGAGGTTGGTAATATTCTATCCAAAGAATATCTCCTTCAACAAACCAAGTACCTATCCGGCCATCATCACGATTTTGATGACTAGTAAACGTTGAAGTTATATCGGTATGTTCATTATTAAAAAGTTGCAATCTAGAACCTGCAGGTAAATAAAACTTATCGAAATTCACGCTCAAATTTACCGCTTCTGAAGACTGAATCGTTGCCTGCCATATTTTACCTCCATTGGGTAATACAGTCCAAAGACCGTTATGTTGCATATCTAATCTAACAGGAATTTCAATACCATATCGCCAAGGCATGCTTTTATCTTGATCGTTTAACTTGTCTTCTCTATTTATAGTTTCTAAATCTATAGCAGGTAACTCGACTATACTGGGTGTGGATTCCATATTCAATCCCCAACTAACAGGTAGCGGTTCTCCATCACCTTGTGAAAAGGCGTAAAGAAAGGTGAAGCATAAAATGAAGAAAAGAGTAGTTTTTTTCATTCAAATATCCGGTTAGTCTTAAATAGAAGAGACTAAGGTAATTTTTTATTTCCACATTTGAAAACCAAAGACTTACAAATACGCTGTACTAACTTTAATTATTTGCAAAATATTCAAGATACCCCACAATCATGGTGATAGGATTAGGATATTATTTAAAAATTAGGAATAAAAAAATCCCGATTTTAGGTCGGGATTTTTCTGATATCTTAAACAGTTATTAGATGATTAACATTGCATCACCATAAGAGTAGAAGTTATATTTTTCTTTAATTGCTTCCGCATAAGCTTCTTTAAGGAAATCGTGACCAGCAAAAGCTGCAGCCATCATCATTAAAGTAGATTTTGGAGTGTGGAAATTCGTAATCATCGCATTTGCTATACTGAAATCATAAGGAGGGAAAATAAACTTATTTGTCCATCCAGTATATGGATTTAAGCGGAAGTTTGATGAAACAGAACTTTCTAAAGCTCGCATAGCAGTAGTACCTACAGCACAAACACGCTTTTTACGCTCTAGACCTGCATTAACTATATCTGCTGTTTCTTGACTGATACTCATTTCTTCTGAGTCCATTTTGTGCTTAGAAAGGTCTTCAACTTCAACAGAACTAAAAGTACCTAAACCAACGTGTAAAGTAACTTCAGCCATATTTACACCCTTAATTTCTAAACGCTTTAAAAGGTGTTTTGAAAAGTGTAATCCTGCAGTTGGAGCAGCAACAGCACCCTCAACTTTTGCGAATATCGTTTGGTAACGCTCAGCATCTTCTGGCTCAACGTCTCTCTTTATGTATTTTGGAAGTGGTGTTTCCCCTAATTCAGTTAATTTATTTCTGAATTCTTCATAAGATCCGTCAAAAAGAAAACGAAGTGTTCTTCCGCGACTTGTAGTATTATCAATAACTTCAGCTACAAGAGTTTCATCATCACCGAAATAAAGTTTATTTCCAATTCTAATCTTTCTAGCTGGATCTACTAAAACATCCCAAAGACGCGTTTCTGAATTTAATTCTCTAAGAAGAAAAACTTCAATACGCGCTCCTGTTTTTTCTTTATTCCCGAATAATCTCGCTGGGAATACTTTAGTGTTATTTGTTACTAACACATCGTCTTCCTCAAAATAATCGATTAAATCTTTAAATAATTTATGCTCAATAGTTCTCGCTTTTCTGTCGAGTACCATCAATCTAGATTCGTCACGGTTTTCTGCAGGATATTCTGCTAATAATTCTGGTGGAAGTTCAAAATTGTAATGTGATAGTTTCATTCCCATAATGCGTCTTGTCTTAAGGTTTTTAAAAGGTTGCAAATATACAACCTCAAGATAGGCGTTGTCAAGTAATTAGCACTTTATTTTGATTACACCTTATGTTTGCTAGGCTTGCAGAGAGTCGTAAAAAGGTTTATTTGTTAAATGATTGCCAATATTATGGGTGCTAAAAAATCTAAAATTTTTATTTAGCAAGAAAACTTCAAATGCCATTTATGGAATTAAAGCTAAATCAATTCCAAATTTTTGTAAGTCATTCCAAAAATTTGGGTAAGATTTTGATACAACCTCTGCATTGTTAATTGTGAGATTAGTCTTCAAAAATAATGGTGCAAATGCCATCGCCATTCTATGGTCTTGATAGGTTTCTATTACAGCATTCGTTTTTATTGAAGTAGCACGCTTTAGAGTTAATGAGTTTTCATCTACTTCTACTGTTGCACCTAACTTTTCTAGCTCAGTTTTTAAGGCTATAAGTCTATCTGTTTCTTTGATTTTTAAGGTGTGTAGTCCTGTTAGTTTACAAGCAATTCCCAATCCAAAACAGCTTACCGAAATTGTTTGAGCTAAATCTGGGGTGTTTGATAAATCGAGGCTTAAACAATCTGGTAATCGAGTTTCAATTTTCGAAATTGTTATAGATTTCTCTACATCATTAAATACGGTTTTAACGCCCAATGCGCGATAAATTTCATCCAAAGCTGAATCGCCTTGTATACTGCCTTGTATATAACTCTTTAAAACTATCTTATTTGTAGCATTTACCCCCGAAAGTGCAACTAAGCTATAAAAATATGAAGCAGAGCTCCAATCAGATTCTACAACTAGAGATATATCTTGAATGTTTTTTGTTGAAGAAATAGTTATTTCATTTTTGTTGAATTGGGCCTTTACACCTATTCTCGTCAACAATGAAAGTGTCATTTCTATATAAGGAAGTGAAGTGGTTTTTCCTTCTAATTTAACATTCAATCCATTTTGAAGCATGGGCGCCACCAGCATTAATGCCGATATATACTGACTGCTAACGTTAGACTGAATTGACACATTGGTTTTCTGAAGATTTCTTCCCTTTATTTTTAAAGGAGGAAAACCATCATTTTTAAGATATTCTATCTCAGCCCCTATGCTTCTAAGCGCATCTACAAGAATTGCTATAGGGCGTTCTTGCATTCGCTTACTTCCGGTGAGTGTGATTTCGGCACCTTCTTTTACAGCAAAATAAGCTGTAAGAAATCTCATTGCCGTACCTGCATGATGTACATCTACTTCTCCATTAGCAACTTGAAGTCCTTTTTTCAGCACCTCAGTATCGTCACTATCTGAGAGATTTTCAATTGAAATATTAGGAAACTGCGCTTGAAGAATCAACAATCTATTCGATTCGCTTTTAGAGCCACTAATATTAATTTCAACAAAATCATTACTCGAATGTAAGGCTCGAGTGTGAAAACTTCCTGATTCTAGGACAGCCTTCATTATCTTTGTTCTTTCTCTTTAATCTTTGCTCTAAATTTTCCGAAGGTTACAAAGAAACCATACACAAAGCCCGCACCGAGAAGTGTAAGCATAAACACCAACGGATTTCTTTCGGTAAAATAAGCCATGCCAAAACCTTCTATTGCCCACTTAATTAAAGCAAACAAAATAGCAAAGGACACTGCTAATGATATTACCGATTTCCAAAAACCTTTGGTGTTTATTACTTTCTTAAACATTTACTTTAATTTTTCGTTGTTGTGGTGCCTATCGTGATCGCGCTTTGTCTTAATATCTAGTTTTTTATTAAAAGCTTCTTCAAGATCTACGCCTGTTTGATTTGCAAGACAAAGCACTACAAAAATAACATCTGCTAGCTCCTCGCCCAAATCTTTATTTTTATCGCTTTCCTTTTCGCTTTGCTCCCCATATCGACGGGCAATAATTCTAGCTACTTCCCCTACTTCTTCAGTAAGTTGAGCCATATTAGTAAGCTCGTTAAAATAACGAACACCATGTTCTTTTATCCAAACATCTACTGCTTTTTGTGCGTTTTTTATATCCATTATGCTTTTGAAAGTACTACTTTTTCGTTTTCTTTTGCTATTAAAAGTTCAAAGAATTTTTTTAAGTTCCCATAATCTTCCGCTGCGATATACGATTGATTTATTGCAAATTCAACCGATAGCTGAAGTTTGTTTCCTGCCTGTGAAATTAAATAACGATAAGTGCCTTGGTTTTCACCTAAATTATAAACCACATTTTCAGGTAGCGACTCAACATTATAACCTTCTGGCAGCGATATAGTAACAATATATCTATCCTTAATCGGATATCCAAAATCTATTGGATACAAGCGAGTTTCAGTTTTAAAGGGAGTTTCTTCTGTAGCTAAAAATACCATAGGCGAAAAATAAAGTTTTCCTGCAACATCTTCTATTAAATCCATAGCTTCAAAATCGTATTTTAGAGATACCGGAGCACCAGGGGAAGCTAAATTTTCGAACTCTAAGTTAGCTAATTCTGCTGGAGTTAAATCTTTTTCTATTTTTTTTCGCTGTGCATCTTCATTTAAACTTTTAAAATCTGAGCGGTATTTAAATGCATAATTTCCAGTAAATCTACTTTGGTTTTTTCCAGTAAGCATTAAATCTGGAGTAATTTCAGCAGCTATCATCGTACTTTTTACAGCAGGAATCATCGAGCTTAACGATACCCAACCCGAAGTTCCATCTTTCTTTACAACACGACCTTTCCAATTTTGAATACTAGACTTTAAAACACCTATTTCAGCATCTTTATTTGTCGCATCTAACAATAACATTCCTTGAGGAAGTTGTACCCCAGCAATTACATAGTTAAAACCATTACGCGTAGGAAAAAGTGGAATTCCATGTGATTTTGTACTAACCAACACTGGATTGGCTTCCAAATTCGCGTGGCGAAGCATAGCCACCAACATTAAATTAATATCGGCTGCATTTCCTGAGCCCTTTTTATAAGCATCTCTAACCCCTTCATTGGTATAATAACCATTGTAGCCATTCCAAGTCATTTTATTTAATACGAAAGAAAAAATACGTCCAATTTTTTCTTCAGAAGAACTAACCCCTTGAAGAATATTGTTTAAGTCTTTTTCAAAATAGTTTTTACGTTCTAATTCAGCTCCAAATAAATCTACTCTATATATACTTTTTGAAACATCTTCCCAATTAGTAGCATAGGTTTTCAACGGCGAACCAGGAAAGTCTATGTAACTCATCTCAAACTGTAAGGCTGTGGTGTAATTGTTTAAGTTACCTACAAACGCTTCTTCTTTTAAAGCCGGTACATTATCGATATCTACACTGTATGTATCTTCTTTAAACTTTACCTCACGAGTGGTAGTCTCAGGAATTCCACTACCACTTAATGGTCTTAAATCTCTAGTTGTTTGACGGAATGTGATAGATCTTTCTCTAGTAACTTTATCTACTTTATATGGCACCCACCCTCTTTGGTGTGTTTTATAAATGAAATATTCTGGAGTTTTGAAAACCATATTCACCTTCTCTATCGGAATTGTTTCCTGAAATCTAAACTCATCTATATTAAAGATAAATGGTGAATTTATTGTGTATTTATACTCTATTACAGCACCTTCGCGAACAGCGGGCATTGTAATTTTTGTCTGTGTGAGGTACTTAGAAGTTTCTTCTTCAAAAATTCCATCTTTTCGAAGTTTTTCGTCTTGAACCTTTCCATTTTCGTCCAAGTAATACGTGTTTCCTCTCAGTCCTAGCAGTTTGTCTTCCCCTTCACCCTTGTACAAATTAATTTCGGCGTTTGCCCAATCAAAACCTTCTTTGTTGTAAATCTTTACTCTTTCGAAGTAATCGGTAACCATATACCATCCGGAATCTTGATTGTATTGAAATTCGGTTTTTACTTCTCGATACAACACTGCAGCGTTTGCAGAAGGATCTGTAGGGTGTTCTTTTTGAAGTAATTCTTCTTTAGAAACCTTTCCAAATCTATAGTCTTGCGCTACTGAAATATTCAAAAAGCACATAGTAATTATTACTGAAAGTAGATTAGTTTTCATAAGTGATAGTTAGTTATTGAACGTTTTGTTTTAAAAGAATTTTGGTTTTATCAAGCCTCGCAATAGATCTTAAAAAATCACGATATTCTTCATATTCATTTGGAGGATACTCTCCTTCTTCAATACGAAGCTTTCGACTGTATATTAATTTATTATCATCGGTTTCATTGAAGCTAACTTCGTATTTCCCAAATTTGGTTTCCAAAGCCAAATCTTCTGGCAGGCCGTCAATGCTGAAATTTTCTGGAAGAGCTACTTCAACAGTATCCACATCAACAAATCCGTGACGGATAAATAGGTTTTGTTTCCTATCATCAATTCGTGGAGGTATGTATTTATTTTGATTGAAAATATTTGGACAAAAGAGAAAATCTTCTCCAACTGGGTTGGCATAATTTGGAACTGAAACTTCAATATTTTCAGTAAAAATCACTTCTTCTCTATCATTTTTAAATTTAATGTCATCTACAGTAAACCCATTTACATAACTCCATCTCTTTTTGTAAAATCTATCTATATCTTCTTGTTTTTGTTTTGGAAGAAGATACTTGCTGTCGTATTGCATCCCTTCAGAAACACCTTTAAAATGCGCAGTAACATTCCCTTGAGCATCTACTGTAAGATTAGTGAAGTTGGTCTGTAAGTTTTCTTGAGTTGTATACGTTTTGGTACGAGTAACTTTTCCTCCTTCAGGAGTCATTATTAATACATCTCGATTATCTGTAAAATCTCCTAAATAACCATAAGGTGTATCTTGACTTGTGCATTCTAACCAAGTATAACCATCATCTTTAGGAATGGCGAGTATAGCGTGATTAAACCAAGGCGTGGCAAAGTTTTCTTCAATCTCCATTATGTTCTCCCCTGCATTAACTAATGTGTAATAGGAAGGTACACCTGCAACTTCAAGAAGAGATTTTGTATACATCGTCAGCGCCTTACAATCACCATAACTTAAGTTATCAACATCCGAAGCAGGCATAGGTTTCCATCCGCCAATTCCTATCTGAATGCTTACATAACGAACTTTATCCTGAACAAATTGGTATATTTTTCTTGCTTTTCCTTCGTTTGTAGTTTCGTTTGCTACTAAACTTCTAACCTTTGCTTTTGTTCCTTCGGGAAGATCACTTACATCGGCAAGGAGCTTATTATCCAACCAACTACCAAATTTTTGCCAGTTCTCACTTGTTCCGGCTGTACCTTTTAATTTAAAATTTTGCAACGCAACCATAACGTGAGGCAATATGCTTCTACTCGATGGGCTGTGTTCTTCCAGGCGAACTGCCTTCAAGTTCACAGCTGTAAAAGTAAGTTCGTTGTAGGTATCTGAAATTGAAATATCAAAATCATCAATATTTCTTGCGCTGTAGTTTGGCTTGTTTAATGGATTGTATTTAATCGTAAACACACTCTTTTGAGTGCTTTCGGCGTATCCACCTAAGGGTTGCCAAGGCTGTATAAAAGCAGAGTCGCCACTTTCGGCTTCACTTTCATAAACTACTATATAAGGGTAGGTAGTAGGCGTGTAATTTAAATAAAGCACACGGTCGTCACTATAAATACTTATCCCAGTTCGACTTACATCGTTAAAATCTTTCTTTTTAAAACTGGCAATTTCTTTCCCAAAAGCATTGTAAATCCAAACTCTAATGTTTTTTACCTTAGAATTGTCGTCGTAGTATTCATAAAGGTTGGTATCGCCATTGCCCATTTTATTTAAAACGGCAATAACACGGCGCTTCGTTGTTTTAACTGTATTAATATTAGTAACATCTAAGGCAACACTCTCGTCTATTAACACACTATTAGAATATTCCAACAACTCCTTATTAATAGAGGCTATTGAAAAATCGTTTTGGGCGAATGTTATAGCTGTGTAAAGAAGTAATACAAGGCAGGTAATTTTTTTCATAATTGGCTTTACAGCGGACCAATATATGAAAATTATAAAAGTTAAAAAAAGGTTAAAGGAATTATTCTCTGTTTTTTGAATCAATCCAAATTGTAACAGGCCCGTCGTTTATTAAACAAATATCCATCATCGCGCCGAAGCTTCCAGTTTTAACCTTCTTATTGGTGATGTTTTCTAACTGCAGAATAAATTCTTCATACAGGGGAATTGCAATTTCGGGCCTAGCTGCTTTTATAAACGATGGGCGGTTTCCTTTTTTTGTACTTGCGTGAAGTGTAAATTGGCTTACTACTAAACACTCACCTTCAACATCTTGCACAGAGAGATTCATAGCGTCGTTTTCATCCGAAAAAATCCTCAATTTAGCTATTTTACCAGCCAACCAATCTATGTCTTCTTGAGTATCCTCAGCTTCTATTCCTATTAAAATAAGCAAACCTTGATTGATTTCAGAATAAATTTTTCCTTCAATGGTAACTGATGCTTTTTTAACCCTTTGAATTAATGCACGCATTATGATTTAATACTTTTTGTAATTGAATATTTACTTTTCGTTGTTATAAATATCTTTTCGGAAGTGTTCTTCTTCGCCTTCTAAAATTTGCAGATAACTTTTGTATCGAGACCAGGCTATTTCCTCTGTTTCTAATGCCTCTTTTACAGCACAATGGGGTTCTTCTAAGTGAAGACAGTTGTTAAACTTGCAATGCTCTTTTAATTCAAAAAACTCGGGAAAGTAGTCTCCTAATTCTTCTTTATCAATTTCTACCACACCAAAGCCTTTAATGCCGGGAGTATCAATAATCTGCCCGCCAAAAGAAAGGTCGAACATTTCAGCAAAAGTTGTAGTATGTTGCCCTTGTAAGTGCTGTTCAGAAATTTTTGAAGTTTTTAAATCTAATCCAGGCTCAATTGCATTTACCAAAGTAGACTTCCCAACACCACTATGCCCTGAAAACATTGTTACCTTGTCTTTCATTATGGCTTTTACCTTATCGATATTCTTGCCTGTAGTGGCTGAAATACCTATACATTCGTAACCAATATTTCGATATACTGCTGCTAGGTACTTTATTTCAAGCAATTCGTCTTCGTTGTACGTATCAACTTTATTAAAAAGAAGTACAGCGTTAATATGATAAGCTTCTGCCGTAACTAAAAATCGATCTATAAAAGTGGTAAACGTTGGTGGGTTGTTAAGGGTTATTAGTAAAAACGCAACATCGATATTTGATGCAATAATGTGTGTTTGCTTTGAAAGGTTAACCGATTTACGAATGATATAGTTTTCACGCTCTTCAATATGCTTTATCACACCTACCGTTTCATCTCCTTTGTTATCCACATCAAACAATACGTGATCGCCTACCGCTACAGGGTTTGTGCTTTTTATCCCGCCAATGCGAAATTTCCCTTTAATTCGACAATCGTAAAAAGTTCCATCTTCTGCCTTAACAGAATACCAACTTCCGGTAGATTTATAAACTATGCCTTTCATTATAATTCATTGATTCAATGTTTAGTATTCAAGATTTACGAAAATACTCAATAATTTTTACGACTCTATTCATTAATCACCTTTTTCTGATGGTTAATAGATTCTTGATGAATAGCTTTATATATTTTTAAAATAAATTCTTCACTGAGGTTGTTTTCTTCTCCTTCTAAAATCATTTTTCCTAAAATCTCATTCCATCGCTTTGTTTGCAGAATGGCTACATTGTTTTTCTTTTTCAACAAGCCAATTTTATCGGCAATCCTCATACGATTCCCTAGAGAATCGATTAATTGACGGTCTATTACATCTATTTGTGTACGTAGTGTTGCTAGCTTGTTGTTAAACTCAACGGCATCACCTTCTTGTTTTCGAATTCTAAGATCGACTGTCATCTTATCTAAGGTTGCTGGCGTAATCTGTTGTGCAGCATCACTCCAAGCATTATCAGGGTCGTAATGCGTTTCAACCATTAAGCCATCGTAGTTTAAATCTAAAGCTGTTTGGCAAAGTTCAAAAATGATATCCCTTCGTCCTGCAATATGCGAAGGATCTAATATTAAGGGTAAATCTGGAAATTTATTTTGAAGGTCAATAGGGATTTGCCATTCGGGATTGTTTCTATAGCGAGTTTTCTCATAAGTTGAAAATCCACGATGAATTACCCCAAGTTTCTTTACGTCTGATGCGTAAAATCGCTCAACAGCGCCTAACCATAAGGCTAAGTCTGGGTTAACGGGATTCTTTACCAAAACAATTTTATCGGTTCCTTTTAAAGCATCAGCAATTTCCTGAACAATAAAAGGTGAAACAGTTGTTCTTGCTCCTACCCAAAGTATGTCTACATCGTGCTTTAACGCTAAATCTACGTGATTGGCATTTGCTACCTCGGTAGCAGTCATTAAACCTGTTTCTTGTTTTGCTTTTTGAAGCCACTTTAATCCTAAAGCGCCAACGCCTTCAAAGTTTCCAGGTCTTGTACGAGGCTTCCAAATTCCTGCACGTAATACCGTGGCGTCAGTTTGTTTTAACTGATGCGCTATTTTCAAAACTTGTTCTTCTGTTTCTGCACTACAAGGTCCTGCAATCACCAAAGGATGAGAGAGCTCCATAGCGTTCAACCAATTGCGCAATGATTTAGTGTTTTCCATATACTAAACTTTAAATTCTAATAGGGTTTTGTACCTCCAAACAAAACATTTGCAAAGTAAACACAATACAATGTTTTAAAGATAATTAGCCAACTATAATATTAGTTATCTTGATATTAAACTGTTATTATTTCTTTTACACAAAAAAAGTCCCAGAAATTTTCCGGGACTTTAAATGTTTTATAATACAATTAACTACACAACCATCCCGCTCCTATTTTATAAAATAGAATTGCCAAAGGTTAATGATGTTTAAAATCGTGTTCATCTTGTAATAATATAGTGCTAAGGTAAACATTTATGTATTGTTAAAAAGACTTAATTTGCCATTTTATTAAACTCTTTGAAAATTTCTACAATCTAAAAAGTTTAAATGCGTTCATTGTGTAACTTTGCTCAACTTATTTCAATATGTCTATTAAAGTAGAAAATATAACCAAAACCTACGGCGAACAAAAAGCGCTGAACAATGTTTCATTTTCAGTAGAAAAAGGTGAAATTGTTGGTTTTCTTGGCCCTAATGGTGCTGGAAAATCTACAATGATGAAGATTTTAACCACCTATCTTCCTGCTTCGGAAGGTGTTGCAATTGTAAATGATTTTGAAGTATCTAAAGACGATATTTCGGTTAAAAAGAGTGTAGGATACTTGCCTGAGCACAACCCTCTTTATTTAGATATGTACGTTAGGGAATACCTTCTTTTTAATGCAGGTATATATAATATTCCAAAATCTGAGGTTGAAAGTGTTATTGAAAAAACCGGGCTTACCCCTGAAGCAAATAAAAAAATTGGACAACTTTCAAAAGGATACAGACAACGTGTTGGATTAGCAAATGCACTGCTTCACGATCCAGATGTTTTAATACTTGACGAACCTACAACCGGTTTAGACCCTAACCAGTTGATTGAAATACGTCAGCTAATTAAGAATGTTGGGGAACATAAAACAGTGCTGCTTTCTACCCATATTATGCAGGAAGTGGAAGCTATTTGCGACCGTGTGATTATTATAAATAAAGGAGAAATTGTTTTAGACAAGAAACTCGCCGACCTTAAAAAGAACAAGCAACAAATTATTGAAGTAGAATTCGACTATCGTGTTGAAGATGTTGCCTTACAACAACTTCCCAAAATTGATAAGGTTGAGAACTCTATAGGTTTTGTATATCAGCTATACTTCAATACCGAACAAGATATGCGAGGAAAAGTTTTTGATTTTGCGCACGACAATGGCTTAAAAATCCTTCAACTGCATCAGAAAAACACAACCTTAGAAAAGCTGTTTACCGAACTTACTACTCAAAAATAAGCCTACCACGATATAATTCTTCAACTTCCACTACAGGAGGTTTATTTTTAGATATAACATCGCCTAAACCGACAATTTTTCCTTTAATTGATTGTTGAGGGTTTACCACCATTGGTCCCGTACTTCGGTGATATACATTTAAATTTTGAACTACTAAGTCTTCTGAATAAATTCTACAATCACTAGCATACAATCCAAAACTAGCATTTGTAGCTTTTCCACTTAAGTAAAACTTAGAAAGCCCATTTGCCGAAACTGTTAGGTTTTCTACCTCTAGATTAATTTTAAAATCGCCATTCGTATGATACTCATCTTCCATCCCAAAATCTTCCGAAAGCAAACTCAATTTGGGATATCTCAATACACCAATGCTCTCAGTTAAATACCCCGTACTACTGCGAATTTCAGTAAGATTTGGAGAGGTTACAAAAATTTTTGTCAGGCCGTAATCTCGAACTAGATTACAGGAATTGTGATTATAAATTTTGAGCACACCATCCACAACTGAAACCTCAACATCGCTTAACAAGTTTTCACCTGTTTCCACCACAACTTTTTGCTCTTCCCCTTGCTGTACGATAAGCTTTGTTCGCTGAGCAACTAGAACTTTGGTAAACTCGGGAACACCAACTTCAGTTTGTATTATATCTCCAGCGGTTTGCGTACAGTCCCAACCAGAATCTGAATTGCAGCTAACCGTTAGTAACACTATTAATAGATATGCTATTTTCTTCATTTTTTTCGTACTTAAAGCCTATACCCAATTCCAAATTCAACAGCTTCGGCCTTTGCCCAATGTGCGTGCAATGTTATTGCCGCAAACACCTTATCGTCAAAGAAATATCGTTTTAATCCTAATCGATTATAAACCCTATTTTCAAACTCATAAGGCCAGTAAACATAATACCCTAACTGACTTACAAAAGCAACTTTATTAAAACGCCATTCGTGACCAATAAAAGCCCCAACACGCTTATAATCTTCATCCCCAGACAGGCCGTCTTCAGGATAGGCTATTGAACGATATTTAATCAATTCTTTTAAAAACATTGAAAAGTAAATATCAACACCTGCTGTAAAGGTGCTTTTATAATTGATTCTTTTATCTACAAATGCTGAAATTACATAGAAAGGCTCCTGACCTAAACCTATTACATCACTTTCGTTTATACCAGTTCTAAAAGCAAGATTATATTTGAATTTTTCGGCATAAGTTCTACTAAGGGAATCTTCTTTTTTAATATACTCGGGAAATTCTTTGTAATCTAATTGATAGCTCAAACCTGCGTTTAATGCAAAGGTGTTGGTACTATTATTAGGTGCTTTTAAATTTGCATTACTGTAGTGAATGAGTGTGAAACCTGCGTGGAAACCTAGACCTTTCCAAATATTTTCACGCACAAAATTTCCTTTCAAAAAAGTTGAACTTAGCAAATGGCTTCCGTAGGCACTGTTGTTATAGTTTGTATCGGGGTTAAAAGGATCTGAGGCATAAGCAACTCCTTGTCCTACACGTAACATTAAATATCTGTTTAAAAAATACCAATTAAAATGGCCGTAAACACCTACAGCTTTGCCTAAAAATTCGTTGTGAAGATTTTGATGCGCTAACGTAAACCCCCAGTCTGGATAGTTATATCTACGCTGCCATTCATTAAAACCATAAGTTTTTCGATTAAAAGAAAGTATAAAACCCGTGGGATGACCCGTAATTACATGCTGAATATCGGAATTGTGTTCTAGAATAGTTCCGTAGAAAAAATCCGCTTCTAAGGAAACAGGCTTCAACTCTTTTTCTTGAGAAAAAAATGGAAGACTAATTAAAAGAACAGTAAATTTTAAAAGAAAATGCTTCATATTTTTTTTATCGGCGATAAAGATAAACTAAACTATAAACATTGAATTAGAGCATTTCTTTTCTTTTTCTCGCTTCTACCTTTACCGTTCACCCCTAAGCTTTTACAGAATATTAATTTGAAATAAAATTTAGAATGGTAAATTTTTTAAATCCACATTTCCCCCTGAAATAATAATTCCAATTTTCTTATTCTGAAATCTTTGTCTCTCGCGAAGCAGAGCAGCTAAAGCCACAGCACTAGAAGGTTCTACAACAATTTTTAAACGCTCCCAAATGAGTTTCATTGCTGAAATTATTTCGGTTTCTTCAACTCTGATTATGTCTGCAACCAAATTTTTAATAATAGGAAAATTAACATCCCCAAGAGATGTTTTAAGTCCGTCGGCGATGGTGTTTGTGGTTTTGTTGGACTCTATTTTTCCTGTTTGAAGACTTCGGAAAGCACCATCTACTTCAAAAGGTTCTCCACCAATAGTTTTACGATTCTTTCCGAAATATTTTACTGCAACAGAAGCACCTGCAATTAATCCTCCGCCCCCAACTGGCGCAAACAGATAATCTAAATTCTGATGCGTTTTTAACAATTCTAAAGCTGAAGTCGCATTTCCAAGGATTACATTTTTATCGTTTGAAGGATGGATAAAAGTTGCCGCAGTTTCATTTTGAATCCTCTCGGCTTCCTGCTCTCTGGCCATTGGTGTTGATTCAGATTCTGTGATGATTCCGCCATAACCTTTAACGGCCTCCTTTTTCACTTGGGGTGCGTTTTTAGGCATTACAATATATGCTTTAACTCCCAAGTTTTTTGCAGCTAAGGACAAAGCTTGTGCAAAATTTCCTGATGAATGCGTTACAACTCCTGCCCTTCTCTGAGCTTCAGACAGTTGAAGGATAGCGTTTACGGCACCACGCATTTTAAATGCACCCATTCGCTGAAAATTCTCACATTTGAAATATATTTCAGCACCTGAAACTTCATTTAAAAAAGCGGATTTTAGCACAGGTGTATTGTGAACGTATGGCTTCACACGTTCATAAGCCTCTTCTACTTCACGCTGAGATGGAATCATTTAAATGGAAATTAGATATAACCTAATACAAGTTTAGCTTAACCCTCTAGAATATTTAAATTCTTTCCATTTAACTCAATGCTATAAGTCACTTTTACCGAAGCCTCCATAGTTATTGAAACTGAACAATATTTCTCGAAGCTTAATTTTGCTGCGCGAACTGCTTTAGCTTCATCAATATCACCTTCCAAATAAAGTGTTACGTGAATAGCTTTAAATGGTTTTGCCTCACGAACTTCTTCGCGTTGACCTTCTACTTCCATTTTATAAGAAGTAATTTCTTGTCTTTGTTTTTTTAATATTGAAATAACATCAATGGCACTACATCCCCCAACACCCATTAATAAAAGCTCCATTGGGCTTGCGCCTTTGGAAGGTTCGTCGGTTTTACTATCGATGAAAACGGGAACGCCCGAGGCGCCTTTTGCTTCAAAAAGATAATTGTCGTTTATTCTGTTTAAGGTAACTTTCATGTTTTATATTTTATTTATCGTTTAATTAGAAATGACTTAAGGTTGTAAGACGTAGGAGGTAGGACTAATTTATACAGGATTTTTTTTGTCATAAGCCTTATGTCTTTTAGCGAAGCGGTCTTATGTCTTACGTCTTTTTCAATCTTTATCACTTATTCTCAAAATATCTCCAAAAACACCACGAGCAGTAACAGCTGCACCAGCTCCGGCGCCTTGAATTACAATTGGATTATCACCGTAACTCTCTGTGTATATTTCAAAAATTGAATCGCTTCCTTTTAAAGCACCTAACATGCTATTTTTAGAAACACTTACTAAACTTACATTTAAAAGAGCTCCCGTTTCCTTAGACAAATCGCCGTGCAAATCTGCTACATATCGAAAAACAAAGTCCTTTGGCTGGTTTTTCTTTTTAATTTGAAACGGAACATCCAACTCTTTCAATCTTCCCAAAAACTCTTCTTTTGAAACGTTCCGTAAATCCTTAGGAATTAAATTCTGAATTGTAATATCTTTCAATTCATTGTGCAAATCCAATTCACGCGCCAAGATAAGCAATTTCCTTCCAACGTCATTACCACAAAGGTCTTCCCTCGGGTCAGGCTCAGTATATCCTTTATCAATTGCCGATCTTAAAACTGAACTAAAAGTTCTATCAGACTCTGAAAACGTGTTGAATATATAACTTAAGGAACCAGAAAACACACCTCGAATACGAGTGATATTTTCTCCTGAAAGATGTAATAGTTTAATGGTATCTATCAATGGAAGTCCAGCTCCAACATTTGTTTCATATAAATAATGACGCTTTTTTGCAGTTAACTTTTTTCGAAGTTTTTGGTAAAACTTCAAGTTTAAAGTATTGGCAATCTTATTTGAAGATACCAAGTGAAAACCATTTTCAACAAAGGTTTCATAATTATGCACAAATTCAGCATCAGCCGTGTTATCAACTAAAATCAGATTTTGAAGATTGTGGTTTTTTGCAAAGGAAGTAACATCCTCTACGCAAAATTTTTGTCCAAATTCCTGTTTTTCTTCCAACCAGTTTTCATTTAAACCCTTTTGCTTAATCAAAACTGTTTTTGAATTTGCAACTGCGAAAATATTCAAATCTAAATCGCGCCTTCTAGATATTTCTTCCTTAGAGGATATAATTTGGTCTATTAAATGGCGACCAACATTGCCATGTCCGAAAATGGCAATATTTATTTTCTTCTTTTTTATATTATTTAAATCTATAAGGTTCGACACCTCGTTATCTAATACTTGAGTGCTCATAAATTTTTGTTTTATTAATTTCTTGCTTGTTTTACAGCAAGGCTTCTGAATTAAAGATGGGGTTCAGAATTTCCGCCAATTGTTCGTATTCTATTAAAAAAGCATCGTGTCCGTGAATAGAATTTATTTCAGAAAAATGCACTTTACTTTTTTTAGTTTTTAATAAAGAATACGTCTGTTTTATTTCTTCATTTAAATAAAATCCGTCGCTATCTATTCCAACCAAATGAATATCTCCTTCAATTGTTGAAGCTAATTGTAAAAACTCATCTTCAGATTGTAAACCGCCAGTCATCAATAAATGATTCATCAACTTATAGGCATGTAAATGAAAGCGGTTTTGCAACGTATTACCGTGATGAAGCAACCAACTTTCTACATTATACAATGAAGCAATTTCATTTAAACTTCTATTAAATTTTTGTTTAAGAGACTGTGGAGTTCTGTAAAATGTCATCGCGTGAATGCGTGCATCGTGAACAGGATTTTCTGAATTATTTAATAGTTGCTTTTGCACTCTGCATTGTGCAATTACCCAATCGGTAGCTTTCCAATCGGTAGCAATAGGGATTAACTTCTGAAATAATGCAGGTTTTAAAACTGCCATTTGCCATAAAATACTTCCTCCTAACGAACCTCCGATTCCAGCAAATACTGATGAAATTTTAAGTTGTTCTAATCCGTTTATAAACCAATTAGCAACATCGTAGTTTGTGATGACTTCATAATTTTTAATGAGATAACCGTCGTATCCATTCCCTGGAATATTGAATGAAAGAATGGTGTATTTATTAGTATTTATACATTTTTCAGGACCAATTAAAGCTTTCCACCAACCGTTTTCACCACATACATTACTGTTTCCTGTTAGCGCGTGAGTTACCAAAACAATTGGAGCTGAGCCTAATTCCCTCCCAAAAACCTCATAGGTTAAGGGAAGGTTCTTTAAGCACAAACCGCTTTGTGTGGTGTATTCTTTTATTTTTAGCTGTGTGATTTGAGACATTATCTTAGCTGTAAGAAGATTATTTTTATTTAAACCAATTGCTCTTTAAAAACTTCCTGAAACGCTTGTTCTAAATCAGCTTTTAAATCTTCTATATTTTCCAATCCCACGGAAAGTCTGATTAAATCTTGAGACACCCCAGATGAGGCTTGGTCTACTTCATTTAGTTGTTGGTGAGTGGTACTTGCAGGATGTATAATTAAAGATTTTGTATCGCCAATATTTGCTAAAAGTGAAAAAACTTTTACGCTATCAACTACTTTTTTAGCACTTTCATATCCGCCTTCTACACCAAAAGTTACAAGTCCGCTTTGCCCTTCTGGAAGATACCTTTGAGCTAAATTATAATACTTATTATCTTCCAAACCTGGGTAATTTACCCAAGCTACTTCCTTTCTATTTTGTAACCATTTCGCAAAATTCAGTGCATTTTCACTGTGTTTTTTTATTCTGATTTCTAAGGTTTCTAATCCTTGTAAAATTTGAAAAGCGCTAAACGGACTTAAAGCTGCACCAAAATCGCGAAGACCTTCCAGGCGAACCTTGGCAATAAAAGCAGCTTCTTTTAAAACATCAGCGTAAATCAATCCGTGGTATCCTGCAGATGGCTCAGTAAATTCAGGGAATTTACCATTGGTCCAATCAAAATTCCCAGCGTCGATTATAACCCCTCCGAGAGTTGTCCCGTTTCCGTTTATGTATTTTGTAAGTGAATGGATTACAATGTTTGCTCCGTATTCAATAGGTCGCAATAAGGCTGGGGAAGCAACGGTATTATCAACAATCAACGGGATTTTATTCTCTTTTGCTTCAGCGGCAATAGCTTCTATATCAAGAACATCTAATTTGGGATTTCCAATCGATTCGATAAATATAACTCTCGTATTTTCCTTAACGGCATTTCCAAAATTTTCAGGATTAGAAGCATCTACAAAAGTTGTTGTAATGCCTAACCGCGTTAAAGTAACATTCAGCAAGTTGAAAGTTCCGCCATACAAACTGCTAGATGCTACTATATGATCGCCAGCACGAAGCAGCGTCAACAATGCTGTTGATACAGCAGCTGCACCAGAAGCTGTTGTAACTGCACCAATACCGCCTTCCAAAGCTGCTAATCGTTTTTCCAATACATCGCAAGTTGGGTTGTTAAGACGAGAATAAATATATCCTGCATCGGAGAGATTAAAAAGATTCGCCGCATGGTCTGTATCTCTAAAAACGTAGCTGGAAGTTTGGTAAATTGGGACTGCTCTAGTTCCACCATTTGCGGTTACGTCGTGTCCTGCGTGCAACAAATTTGTTGCGAAATTGTGTTTTGTACTCATTTTTCTAATTTTTTGAGTTAATAAATAGATTAAACCAATCCCGAAATAAATTCGGGACAATAGAAAAATGTTAAAAAGAATAAATGAAAAGCAGCTTCAGAAAAGAAACTGACTTGTCGTTATCTATCATCAATCCTAATAATTCAGGATAGTTGTAGAATGTAGCACCTTCATTCCGGAGAAAGGGTTGCTAAGGCGTCATAGGGTCTATTCCCTCGGCCTTTCTTGATAACATTTCAATAAAAGTTTGAACTTTGTGTGTGCAAATATAGGGTCGGAAAAAATTAATAACCTAATTTTTTGTCAAAAATTTTTAAAACAAATCTTCAGTTCATTTTAATTCTATACTTTTGCAGCAGATAATTTAAGAGGAAAGATTTGACTGATTGCAACCTCCCTAAAAAATGCTAAAGGCAGTGAGAACTTCCCAAGGTCGCGACCCGTCAAATCTTTTTTTAAATAAATGACTTAAGACTATAAAATATAGGACTTTAGGCTATTCACATAAATGTATGTCATAAGCCATTAGGCAAGTCTTAAAACATTTTATTCTAGGTCGTTTTTAATGTTTTTTAAAAATTTAATACAGATTATGGCTTATTTATTTACATCAGAAAGCGTTTCTGAAGGACATCCAGACAAAGTTGCAGATCAAATTAGTGATGCGCTTTTAGATAATTTTTTAGCTTTCGACCCAGAAAGTAAAGTTGCTTGTGAAACCTTAGTTACCACCGGTCAGGTTGTTCTTGCTGGAGAAGTAAAAAGCAATACTTATCTAGATGTACAAACGATTGCCCGTGATGTAATTAATAAAATTGGTTACACTAAAGGCGCGTATCAATTTAGTGGGGATTCATGTGGGGTAATTTCATTAATTCACGAACAATCTCAAGATATTAACCAAGGTGTAGATCGCGAAAATAAAGAGGAACAAGGTGCTGGAGACCAAGGAATGATGTTTGGCTATGCTACCAAAGAAACAGAGAATTATATGCCTTTGGCATTGGATATCTCACACAAAATAATGTATGAATTGGCAGCGCTTAGAAGAGAAGAGGACGAAATAAAGTATTTGCGTCCCGATTCAAAAAGCCAGGTTACAATTGAATACAGCGATGACAATATTCCACAAAAAATTGTTACAATTGTTGTTTCTACACAGCACGACGACTTTGATGAGGACGACAAGGTTATGCTTAAAAAAATTGAAAATGACGTAAAGAAAATTCTTATTCCTCGCGTTAAGAAGCAATTCCCTGAGCACGTTCAAAAATTATTTAACGATGATATTACTTATCATATTAATCCAACTGGAAAATTCGTGATTGGTGGACCACACGGAGATACAGGCTTAACAGGAAGAAAAATAATCGTTGATACTTACGGTGGAAAAGGTGCTCACGGTGGTGGTGCTTTTAGCGGAAAAGACCCAAGTAAAGTTGATAGAAGTGCAGCTTATGCGGCTAGACATATTGCTAAAAACCTTGTTGCTGCAGGTGTAGCTGATGAGATTTTGGTACAGGTAAGTTATGCTATTGGTGTAGTAGAACCTACTTCAATTTTAGTAAACACTTACAACTCTAAAAACGTAAATCTTACTGATGGTGAGATTGCTAAAGAAGTGGCAAAGATTTTTGACATGCGCCCAGCTGCAATTGAAAAAAGATTAAAACTTAGAGAGCCTATTTATTCTGAAACGGCTGCTTATGGACATATGGGAAGAACTCCTCAAACCATCACTAAAACTTTTGAAAGCCCGTACAACGGAAAAGTAGAAAAAGAAGTTGAGCTTTTCACTTGGGAAAAATTGGAATATGTCGATAAAGTAAAAAAAGCTTTTAACATTTAACAAAGTCAGGTTGAGCTCTTCGACTTGGCTCAGGATAAACTAAAGTCGAAACCTATTACATTTATAGTTCTCAATTCTATAAAAATAAAAAAATCCCAAATTCCAATTGAATACTTTGGAATATGGGATTTTTTACTTGGTGCATTTAAGGTTTACATTCCTCCTTTTCTTTCTGGAGTTCTTGGCGTAGGCCACTTTTGTTGCTCGCCAGTTCGTTTATTAATTGGAAGGTTTATTTGCTCTCTAGAGGTAAACTCTGGATCTTCCGAAGCTTTATAAGCCATGATTGCAGCTAGAATAGCATTGTGTTGCACATCGTCAAAAACAATTTTATCGTAGGTATCTAAGTTGGTGTGCCAAGTATAGTTCCAATAACTCCAGCTTAAAGAGCTCAAATTAAAAGCAGGTGCACCCGCAGCTACAAAACTAGCATTGTCTGAACCTCCACTTGACGGCCATCCTGGAAAAGTTGTTTCAATATGCTTGCTAATAGTGTCTGGTACTGCAGCTAACCAACGGGAAATATAATCGTAAGAGTGTAAGAATCCTGCTCCGTTAATTTTAACAGCTCTCCCTGTACCGTTATCTTGATTAAAAGCTGCTTGCATATTTTTTACGATTTCTGGATTATCAGCAACAAAGGCAGAAGATCCGTTTAGTCCTTGCTCTTCACTTCCCCAATGCCCAGCTAGAATTGTGCGTTTAGGATTTGGGTACACTTTTTTCAAAATACGCATTGCTTCCATCATTACAAGAGTTCCAGTACCGTTGTCTGTAGCACCTGTTCCTCCATCCCACGAATCAAAATGAGCAGAAAGAATTACATATTCGTCGGGTTTTTCAGTTCCTTTAATTTCAGCAATAGTGTTGAAAGCAGGAGCTACACCTAAGTCTTTAGATTGTGCTATTATATTTATTTTAGGTTTATCACCATGCTCAACCATTCTATATAACATAGTGTAATCCTCCAATTGAATATCTACAGTTGGTATTTTCTTAGTACGCGCCGCAAAAATTTTGTTAGCGCCAAAACCTTTAGACCAATAGCTATCTATAATTCCAGCTGCACCTGCATCTTCTAATGCAGAAATAATACTTCTTCGGTTGTAGCCAGTTCTACTAATATTTTCATTCCAAGCCTTAGTTTGAGCTTCTCTTTCATTTTTCATTTTTTCAAAAGACTCTGGAGTTGCCCATTCTTCCCAGTTGTAATCAGGTCTTCCTGTGCTCTGTTTCATTGCAATCATCACAAACTTACCTTTTGCATTAGGAAGCCATTTTTGAAATGATATAGAATCTTTTACTTCTGGAAGAATAATACATTCAGCAGTAACACCTTTTTTTGATGTTCCAGGATTCCAAGCTAATTGAGTTCCGTTTAAAGATTGTACTCTAGGGTGAACCATATCTATATGAGTAATACCTCGCTCCCAAGCTTTCCATTCACCATACTGTTGATTCTCGGCAGATATTCCCCAAGATTTGTACTTTGCAACCGCCCAATCGTGTGCTTTTTGCATTTGTGGGGTTCCCACCAATCGCGGACCAATGTCGTCCATTAATTCGTGACCAAGAGTTTCTAGTTGTGAGTTTTCGTAAGCCTCCTTTAAAATGTTATCAATTACAGGATCTTTCTCTTGTGCAGAGATTGTAAAGCTTGCCGACATTAAAAAGGCAAGTGTCAATAGTTTTTTCATAATGAAGGGTTTGTGTTCGGTATCAAATTTTAAATGTAAAAGCTAAAACTACAATATATTTTATATTAAGAAAAGTTTTACAAACAAACCACAGAAATAGAAAATGCCCGATTCTAAGTATTAAATGATAGGGAAGGTCTAAAGTATTAAATAATATTGTGGTTTCTCGCTTTTTGGACAGCTTCAATCTTACTGTGTACCTGAAGTTTTTTGTAGATATTTTCAATATGTTTTCGCACAGTGCTAGGCGATAAAAAAAGATGCTCTGCAATTACAGTATAAGTCAAACCCTTACTTAATTGATCTAAAACCTCAACCTCACGAGCGGACAAGGAGATTTGTTCTTTATCTCTTAGGTTTTGAATATCGATAGGATTTCGAAGTAGTTTTAGAGTTTTCATAGCTATAGAAGGAGTCATAGCTGCACCTCCATTTAGTGTTTCAAAAATACCTTCGTATAAATCTTTGGGGTTAATTTCTTTCAGCAAATATCCATCGGCACCTGCTTTTATAGCGTTGAAAATATGTTCGTCATTGTCAAAGGCAGTTAGCATAATTATTTTGATATGCGGATATTTCTGCTTTACCATTTGGGTGGTCTCTATACCGTTTAAAACAGGCATTTCAATATCCATCAATATTAAATCGAGATTGTGGTTTTCCTGTAGTTTTGTAAGCAGCTCACTGCCATTTAACGAGGTGTGAATCACCGAAACATCTTCAAAAAAAGATAATTTTTCCTTTATGGCATGAATAAGGAAGGAGTTATCGTCAACAATAGCGAGTTTCAACATTATATTTTCGGTTAGTCGTTTAAAGATAATGAATTTAGCTCAAAAAAGACAACCGTAAAATAGGGCATTTGCCGTATTAATTTATCCTTCTGTAAATGGTTTTGCCAACCTCAGCAAAATAGAAGTTCCATTTTTAGAGGTTTGAACTTCAAGTGTACCATCAATCTCCCGGGCGCGTTTTTTCATATTATTAAGGCCGTTGCCCATATCGATTGTCTCGAGATTAAATCCTTTGCCGTTATCGGCAATCTCAATTTGGTACTGCTCACCTTCTTTTGAAATATTTACCTCGATTTCGTCGGCAAGGGCATATTTCAATGAATTGTTTACCGCCTCTTGAATGATTCTGTAAATATTCATTCCTTCAACAGACGAGAACACATGTGTTTCGTCAACACTTTCTTCAATGTTAAATGAGAACTCGGTATTTTCCGATGCATTTTTTGCTTGCTCAATAAAGTTTGCTATTCGCGCTTGTAAATCCTCAAAAGTTATTCTCTCTTTGTTCATCGCCCAAATGGTATCGCGGAGTTCATAAATGGTCTGGGAGGTAAAGACGCTAATAGCGCTAAGTTTGTTGCCAAGTTTTTCACCAATATCTGTAAAGCCGAATTTTAGGTTGTCAATACTAGATATGATGAAAGTGAGCTGTGCTCCAATATTGTCGTGAAGGTCTCGAGAAATACGCAAACGCTGTTCTTGCAGTTTATTCTGGGTTTCAATTTTTGCCAAAGCCGTTTTTAACTCACTTTCCTTTTGAAGTTGGTGGTTTTTAAGTTTCTGCTGATTATAGAGTAAATAGCCCAGCAGCCCGAGAACCAAAGCTAGGCCGAGACTGCCGAAAATAAAAGTATTTTTTCGGCGTACCTCCATTTCCTTTTCTGCTAGTTGGGCACGTTGTTGTAGAATTTCATTTTGCTTTTTTTCGGTATCATATTTTACCTCCATTTCTTGCAACGTCTCCATATTGGATTTACTTAAAACACTATCCTTAAAGGCTACATATTTTTTATAATATTCAAAGGATGGTCCAATTTCTTTTTTAGCTGCATAGTAATCTGAATAATTTAGCAGGGACATCTCAATGTCCTCGGCGGTTTGACTTTGTCTCGCGAATTGATAGGCCGAATCCAAATAAACATCAATCTCGTTCAATTCATTTTTGTCAAGCAAAACTTGAACAATATTGTTATAACTAGCACTTACTCCCGAAAAATTACCGATGGATTTTTCAATCATTGCAGATTTTTTAAAGTAATGCACCGCAGAATCTATCCTTCCAAGGTAATAATAGGCACCCCCAATATTGTTGACCGATTCAGCCATTCCTTTTTTATCATCCAAGGATTTCTCAATCGCAAAAGATTGTTTAAAATATAAAAGCGCCTCTTCGAATCGACCTTCAGATGCATGGATAATCGCTATATTGTTTTTAGCTTCTGAAATACCTTTTTTGTCAGCAATTTTTTTGAAAAATATAAGCGCTTTTTCGTGATACTCTACGGCTTTTTCATTCATTTGTAACATGCTATAGACCATCCCTATATTATTATTCACCGTGGCCTGCTCTTTTTCTAAGCCCATCTTTTCGTATATCCTATCGGCATAAATATAGTTTTCAAGAGCGTCTTCGTAATTGCCCAGTTTTCTATTTATTACCCCTAAGTTGTTTTGTGCCGAAGCTCTCACGAGAGAATCTGGACTGGCTTCGAAAGCCTCTTTAGACAATGACATCGCTAGTTCCAAGGCCCCCAAATCTCGCTGTACAATTCCTAGATTATTTTTAGTTTTTGCTATTTCAGGAATATACATACCATCTTGGGCTAATCGTAATGCTTGATTTAAAATCTTTACAGCTTCCTGAGGGGATTGTTTATAGATTGAGATAGCATAATCGTTAAGACTATCGATTTTTTTTGGTTGCGCAAATAAGTTAGCTTCAATAAGTATTAAACCAACGAAGCAAAATAAAAATCTAATCATATTTTTAAAGTTATTTCGGGCTGAATAATTAAAGCCTGCTCTAAATTATGAATTAAAAAATTATAATTATCCAATTTTTTTGCCCGAAGATCAATCTGGCTACTATGTAGCTCAATAGCTATATTTATTTTCTCCTTAATTTGTGAATGTATTTGCATAGCCATTTTGCGAACAATATAGTGCCACCATAACATTCCTGAAATAATTAGGGTAAGAATGGCAATAAAAAGAATTGTAAAATCTATTTCCATAGGATTTTTAATAAATAAAGATAAATCTTCTTTTGAATCAAACGTATAGGGCATCCGCCTTATTTGCCATGTTCAAAATAATTTAACCCCATGGATTCCCATGGGGTTTCAAAACCTTGAACGCTCCTCACCTCGTCCGTGGTTAAAAAAAGTTTTTGATTCCGTTTACTTTTTAAGATCGTATGCGAAAATTGAATTATTATCTGCTTTATAATACAGCAAACCACCTATTTCATCCACTATATATTCCGGTTGCTTATCCTTTAATACAATTTCTTTTTCTTTAGCACCAGTATCTCTACTAACTTTCACCAAGCCAACACCATCGTCAAGTTTAGTAAGTATAAATTGGTCGTTTCTAGTTGCGGCGGTAGCTTTAAACCGTTTCAACATTTCTGCAACCGAAGCGCCACTTGCAGCAGCCATTCCTCCTGCCAATCTTGCATCGCTTTCAGATTCTTCATCATATCCTGCAAGCTTGTTCTGCATGGACGAATTTGCAGCAGCTACAGCCGTCGTAGCCGTAGCTACGGCTGCAACCCCAGCTAAAACTGCACCCATAGCACTTTTACCAGGTGCGCGATAATATTCGTGCCATTGCTTTTCGCCAACCCAATCTATTAATTGCATATTTTGATCGCTGGTTAATAAAATACCGCCATCACGAATCTCAACGTGTGAAGGATCTTCCTTACCTTCAAAATTAGTTTCGGCTAAAATGCTAACATCACCAGAGGTTGCATCTACAGCGTACAAAGTTTCATCTGCGCTAATTAAATAGCGGTTGTTCCTTTTGTCGAGAGTTGAACTTACCGCTCCTGCTCTTTTATATTTAAGCGGTTTTTGCCAAACCTGCTCACCATTTTCCAGATTTACAATATTAGCGTCTTCCGAAGTAATATAGATCAATCCCTGTGGGGTATGCGCCATAGTTAAAATATTTTCTCCCGTCTTTAATGGTTTTTTAAAAAGCGTTTGTCCATCAAATGAAATCTTATTGATACCCCCTTGGTAAATTCCGAAGAGAATACCGTCTTCCATTACATAAAAGTGCTGTACATAGCCTTTAGTTTTGGGTGCTTTATCCCAAAGATCTTCCCCATTTGCAGCACTTAAAAATGCAATATTGGATTCGTTTTTCGTTGCAAATATGCTGTTATTCCCCCCGTCACTTTGATTGCTAACTACTGCTATTCCGTTTGGTAGGATTTCAAAATTTACTACTTGTCCCTTTACCTTATGATCATCCTTCCAAAGTTCTGTTCCATTTACACCTACCTTATGAATTCGGGTGTTTTTACCCTGATTTACACTTTCGAATGCATAAATTTCGTTCTCATTAGCATCAGCTACCATCCAATTTATATCCTTCATATCATTTTGCCAAAGAGTTTCACCTGTCTGTGCTTTTTTTGCCAATAATCCTTTAGTTGTTGGAACAATAAGGTAATCTTTCAACAATAAAACAGATCCGCTCGGTTGCATTCCTGCACCCACAGAAACTTTTCCAGGTTCACCGAGATTAAAACGATAATCCTCCTTTCCACTATTTAAATCATAAACAGCCACAGCAGTTGCATATTTTTCATCTGCTCGGCGTTGCCCTGTAACCACTAATTTGTTCTGTGGCATTTTCACTTCACAACTATAAGCAACTTTCCAACCATTACTTTCGGTATTAAAAAGTACTTGTCCAGACATATAATCGATAACAGATTTTTTTGCAGTTAAATTAGCGAACCCACCTTGCGCAACTACAACGTATGGCGCAGTTGGCACAAAAGTAAGTTCCTCGGGTTTTACGCGTCCGTATTCGGTAAAATTAAACAACAGTTGGTTGCTACCTGGCTTAATCCCCACTAAACCATTATTAGTAGCAACAACCATTGTTCCACCTTGAGTTAATATCATATCATTTATCTTGGCACCTGTATCATATCTAAAATCAGGTTGCTCAGCCCTTTGCGCAATACCAGTGTTTAACGTTAGGAACAAAATGGCATAAAGCATGTAAAATTTTCTTGAGGTCTTCATAATATTTTGGTTATTAGTTTATTATTCAAATATGATCATGTCTGAGGGTAAAATCAATAAGGCAATTGACGTATTCCTAAGTAAGAAATAATTATAGAGTAGGTTTATCCAGCGCAAGTAGTTTAATAAAAAAACCGAATACAAAACCTGCGTCTTGAAATCGGTTTAATCTGATAATAAGCTTTATAACACCCTAATTTACGGACATTTCAATGTTGAACTCGCCCTCTGTAACAGAAACAGATTGCGATAGATTATCTAAATTGTAGGCTGTGAAACTAAAGGTCCCCTTAGCAATGTTATTTTCAAAACTTGAAACTTTAATTTCGCCATTTGTAGGCTGCCCGTTACCAGTAGTATAAATGACAACCGTATTAGGGTCTGGGTTACTTGGGTCTGGCAAATAACTATACGTACCTATATTGGTAAAATTTAGATCGTAAGTTCCCACCCCATCAAAAGTTGTGATTACCATTTGTAAATTTTCCGAATCGGAAGTTCCTGCACTAATAGCAAAAACCTTAGTTGGACCAGATTGAGTAATCTCTCCGACAACAGTTCCGTTTAAGGAGTTAAAAGAATCTCCATCTACTTTGGCTTTAAAAGTTCCTGTTCCACCCGTTGGGTCTTGCCCCCCATCGTCGTCCTTGCTGCAAGAAGTTAAACTTATTGCTAGCACTGACATTAAGACTAAAAAAATCTTGTTGAATGTTTTCATAATTTTTGGTTTTAATTTCCAATTTGGAAGTTTAATTATTATAAAAACAAAATTGCATCTAAAAGAAACTCATATCAATAAGGCAATTGACGTATAATGAGATTTTGAATTAAGACGCGAGATAGTAGAATTTTTAAAAATGGATGTGAGGAAATAGCTCTTTAACTGAAGAAATTTTCTGTTTGAGCTTTTCCAAAAATTGAAGATGCTCCTCACTTTCAGCGTTGAAAGGTTTGTGTAGTAGTCCACTTTGTATCACTGCTATTTCCCTTTGCAAGGATTGTGTTTCTGAAGAAATCCAAACTTTTGAAAATTTCTGCCAAATAATTTCAATGGCGGTTTTATTAGGGTGAAGCATATCTTCCGCATAAAACCTGTAGTCACGGAGTTCATCCAACATAATTTCGAAAGATGGAAAGTAGAATCTTCTCGACTCCGTTCGAGGTGACAAGGATTGGTGGATTGCGGAAATTAAATGTGCTTTGCTAATCGTGTTTTCAACAAAACCATCTTTTACATGCCTTACTGGAGAAACAGTAAACAACACGATGGTCTTGGGATTTACTTCCGAGATCTTATTTAGTATATTTTGAATACTTCCTGTTGTCTCTTCAACTGAAAGAAGTTCTTTTTTAAAATTTTTCTGTGGAAGTTTATGGCAGTTGGCTACAATTTCATGTTTAGCAACCGCATCTGAATCTGGGTTAATATTGGAGGACCAATCTCCCACATACTTATAAACCCAAGACGTACCTAAAGTGATAATAATATGGGTTGAATTTAAAACCGCGCTTCTTAAGTTCTGAAGCGCTGCATTAAGACTCTTCAAATACTCATCTTTACTTAGTGAATTCAATTCTGAATGCGCTTCAAAACATTTCCAAATGCCATTGTGGTGAAAAATATCTTCTTCTGAAAAAAGATTGTTTTCAATGGCACGCCTCACCAATTTCTCAAGTGAAACAACATTGAATATTATCCCAAATGGATTTTGAATATTTTGAAATTTAAAATAGTCGAACTTCGCCCCAATGTTTTCCGAAAAACAACTTCCTAACAGAAGAATTTTTGAAGAATAATCTATCTGATTTTCTTCAGGCGATAAGGGGATTTCGGTTTGAAGTTTCATGATATTTTAAAAACTTCTCCGCATACCTTGCGCCTTTGCAGTATAAAATTTACTGCAGAGACGCAGAGCACACAAAGTGATTATATTAATTCAGATAATCTATAGCTTTTTCTAAAGCCTCATCAATTCCGGCTGGATTTTTACCCCCTGCAGTTGCAAAGAATGCTTGACCACCCCCACCTCCTTGGATAAATTTTCCAAGCTCGCGCACAATCTTACCAGCATTCAAATCTTTTTCTGCAGCTAGTTCCTTTGAAATATAACAAGCTAGCAAGGCTTTACCGTCATTTTCTGCACCAAATACTAAAAATAAATTTTCAGACTCTCCGCCCATTTCAAAAGCCAAATCTTTCATTCCGCCTGCATCCAAATCTATCTTTTTCGCAAGGAAGTTGATGCCGTTTACTTCTTTTATTTCAGATTTTAAATCGCCTTTTAAATTCTTTGCCTTGTCTTTCAACAACTGCTGAATCTGTTTTTGCAGATTGCTGTTTTCTTCTTGTAAGTTTTCTACAGCCTTCACCGGATCTTTAGCGTTGTTCAGCGCTTTTTGAAGTGATGCGAACGATTCACTTCTATCAATAAAATATTGTTTTGCAGCATCGCCAGTAATAGCTTCTATCCTTCTAATTCCAGATGCAACAGCCCCTTCTGAAGTAATAATAAAGTGCCAAATATCGTTGGTGTTGCCAACGTGAGTTCCTCCACAAAGCTCCATCGATTTTCCAAACTTAATTGCGCGAACAGCATCGCCGTATTTCTCTCCAAAAAGTGCGATTGCACCTTCGTCTATAGCTTGTTGGTAAGGAATATTTCTTCTTTCTTCTAAAGCAATTCCTTCGCGAATTCTAGCATTCACAAAGTCTTCTACTTGCTTTAACTCTTCATCTGTCACCTTTGCGAAATGTGAGAAGTCAAATCGCAAGTTTCGGCTGTGAACCATACTCCCTTTTTGAGCGATATGGTCGCCTAATATATTTCTTAAGCCTTGATGAAGTAAGTGTGTTGCTGTGTGGTTGGAAGCAGTTCTAAAGCGTTGTTTCTCATCCACAACAGCCAAAAATGGATCTTCTATGTTACGCGGTAGTGTTTTTGAGAAATGTATAATTAAATTGTTCTCCTTTTTCGTATCAACAATATAAGTTACACCACCATCTGCAGCTTCTAAATATCCTTTATCACCCACTTGACCTCCACCTTCAGGATAAAATGGTGTTAGGTTGAAAACAAGCTGATACATTTCACCATCTTTCTTGCTTTCTACTTTGCGATATTTCGTAATTCTAACTCGAGTTTTTAAAGTATCGTAGCCTACAAATTCTTCAACTTCATCTTCTTCTAAAACAATCCAATCGCCAGTTTCAACTTTAGTTGCAGCACGAGAACGATCTTTTTGTTGTTGAAGCTCAGCATTAAATTCTTCTTCATTTAAAGAATATCCTCTTTCACGTAAAATAAGCGCGGTTAAATCTATCGGGAATCCGAAAGTATCATAAAGTTCGAAAGCCTTTTTACCAGAAATCTCCTTAGAATCTGCCGATTCAATTATATTTTCAAGTAAAACTAGTCCTTGGTCTAATGTTCTTAAAAACGATTGTTCTTCCTCGCGGATAACATTTGTCATTAAGTTCTTTTCAGAAACAAGTTCTGGGAAAGCTTCTCCCATTTGGTCTGTTAGTGTTGCCACCAACTTATAAATAAACGGTTCTTTTTTATCTAGGAAGGTAAAACCATAACGGATTGCTCTTCTTAAAATTCTTCGTATTACATAACCAGCTCCAGTATTACTTGGCAACTGCCCATCTGCAATAGAAAATGCAACTGCGCGAACGTGGTCTGCAATTACGCGAATTGCAATATCTTTTTTCTCGTCTCTTCCGTACTTAGTTTCAGTTATAGCTTCAATCTCACGAATTAGCGGAGTAAATACATCTGTGTCGTAATTACTAGTTTTATTTTGTAAAACCGTACATAAACGCTCGAAGCCCATTCCAGTATCAACGTGTTGAGCAGCTAATTTTTCAAGACTTCCGTTTGCTTTTCTATTGAATTGCATAAAAACCAAATTCCAAACCTCAACAACTTGTGGATGGTCTTGGTTTACTAAGTCTTTTCCTGAAATTTTTGCCTTTTCTTCGGCAGATCGAATATCTACGTGAATCTCACTACAAGGTCCGCAAGGTCCTTGATCTCCCATTTCCCAGAAGTTATCTTTTTTGTTTCCGTTTAGAATTCGATCTTCGGGAACAAATTGTTTCCAAAGATTATAAGCTTCAGTATCGCGCTCTAAGCCTTCGCTTTCGTCACCTTCAAAAATCGTTACGTAAAGAATGTCTTTATCTATTTTATAGACTTCGGTTAAAAGTTCCCAGGCCCATTCGATTGCTTCTTTTTTAAAGTAATCTCCAAAACTCCAGTTCCCCAACATCTCGAACATAGTATGGTGGTAAGTATCCATCCCCACCTCTTCAAGATCGTTGTGTTTTCCACTTACGCGAAGACATTTTTGTGTATCGGAAATACGGTTACTCTTTGGCTTACCATTGCCTAAAAAATATTCTTTAAACGGGGCCATCCCACTATTAATGAACATTAACGTTGGATCGTTTTTCACAACCATTGGTGCCGATGGAACTACAAGGTGTTCTTTCGACTTGAAAAACTCTAAAAATTTGGAACGTATTTCCTTTGACTTCATGTTTTGTTTTTATTTAATTCTGAAGGTCTTGTCTCATCCTTTGCCTAAACTTTTTAATTATCTTAAGATTTCAGATAAGATGTTTCAATTTATTATAAAATTATGCTAAAATTATTGGTTAGGCGCACTAGCAAACAATTTCTATATTTGTAAAAACGTTACCTTTACTTCGCGCTGACAATCAACGCGCAAAAATAGCAATTTTTTAACGCATGTCTAAGGTTAAATATTATTACGATAGCGAAACACTTTCGTATAAAAAAATAGAGAAGAAAAAAGGGAGAAAAATAAAAATCTTCGCTTTAAGTATTCTAGGGATGTTCTTGAGTGGTTTTATACTTCTCATCATTTACCTAAACCTTCCCTCGGTTCAAACTCCTAAAGAGTTGTCCTTACAGCGCGAGCTTCATAATATGCAATTGCAGTTCGAGCTTTTAAACAGAAAAATGGAGCAAGCACAAGCTGTTTTATCTGAGGTTGAAGAAAGAGACAACAATTTGTACCGTATATATTTTGAAGCAAACCCTATCCCAGAGGAACAGCGTAAAGCAGGTTTTGGAGGGATAAACCGATATAAAGATTTAGAAGGTTTTGATAATTCTAAGCTAATCATAAACTCTTCACGCAATTTAGATATCTTGACAAAACAAATCGTCATCCAATCTAAATCCTTAGATGAAATAGCTAAATTGGCTGAAGAAAAAGAAAAGTTATTAGAGGCAATTCCAGCAATTCAGCCGGTTAAAAACAAAGATTTAACTAGAATGGCTTCTGGATATGGCTATAGAACAGACCCATTTACAAAAGCACGTAAATTTCATTATGGTATGGATTTCACCGCACCAAGGGGAACTCCAATTTACGCAACAGGAAATGGAAGAATAGCACGCGCCGATAACACGGCAAGTGGCTACGGAAACCATATAGTAATAGACCACGGTTATGGATATGAAAGCCTATATGCGCACTTATACAAATACAATGTGAAAGTTGGGCAAAAAGTGCAGCGTGGTGATATTATCGGATTTGTAGGAAGTACTGGTAGAAGTCAGGCGCCACACTGCCATTATGAAGTGTTTAAAGACGGTGAACGCATTAACCCAATAAACTTTTATTATGGAAGTTTAACTGCGGAAGAATTTGCTGACATTTTGAGAAAATCACAAGAAGAAAACCAGTCTCTCGATTAATCTAACCCATTATACAACTTAAAACATTATTAACTCTTAAATTAAATAATGCACATAGACCTCCCAGAAAAAATGTATTACGGCATTGGCGAAGTTGCCAAAGCTTTTGATGTGAACACATCGTTAATACGGTTTTGGGAAAAGGAATTTGACGTTTTAAAACCGAAAAAAAACGCTAAAGGAAACAGAAAGTTCACACAAGAAGACATCAAGAATCTTGAACTTATCTATCATTTGGTTAAAGAGCGCGGATTTACTTTGGAGGGTGCAAAAATTCATTTAAAAGAAAATAAAAAGAAAACACTAGATCAATTTGAAATTATTCGCAAATTGGAATCGGTAAAAGCAGAACTAATTAAAATTAAAGAACAACTCTAAAAATCAACCTCATTATGAAAAAATGGTTACCAATAATTATAATCCTTGGTGGAATTCTATTGATTGGATTATACTTAGCAAAAGTAAATAACAAACTAGTAGTATTAGACGAAAAAGCTACTGCACAATGGTCTAACGTAGAGAGCTCATACCAACGAAGAGCAGACCTTATTCCTAACATTGTTAACACCGCTAAAGGTTACGCCGAATTTGAGCAGGAAACTTTGATTAAAGTAACAGAAGCAAGAAGTAAAGCAACTTCTATAAACATCGACCCTTCTAACGTTACACCTGAGCAATTAGCACAGTTCCAACAAGCTCAACAAGGGCTTACTTCTGCTCTTTCGCGTTTATTAGCCGTTTTTGAACGCTATCCAGACTTAAAGGCAAACGAAAACTTTAAGGAATTAATCAACGAGTTGGAACGTACAGAAAACAGAATTAACGTGGAGCGTAATAGATTTAACGAAGAGGCTAGAGTGTTCAATACAGAGGTAAAACAGTTTCCAACAAAATTCTTTGCTAGCATCTTAGGTTTCAATGAAAAAGCCTACTTTAAAGCAGACGATGGAACCGAAAGCGCTCCTGAGGTGAATTTTGACTTCGGATCGGACAAATAAAAATCTTTTTTCTGAAATTATTTCGGCTTGGTTCAGCAGTTTAGATTGCTATTAATCACTATTTGCCGAAAATATTTCAAATAATTTAAACTAACCAAAATATGTCTAGAGTAGAAGACTTTCTTACTTCAGAAGAAGAATCTGCAATTGTTGAAGCTATTCGAATAGCAGAAAAGAATACATCAGGTGAAATTAGGGTTCACCTTGAATCAAAATCGATATCTTCTGAAGAACCCCTTGAACACATTGATGCTTTTGATAGAGCTACAGAAGTGTTTGAAATGCTTAATATGCACAACACTAAAGAAAGTAATGGAGTGTTAATTTACGTAGCTGTAGAAGACCGCACATTAGTAATTATGGGCGACAAAGGCATCAATGACGTTGTTGGTCAAAACTTTTGGGAAGGCACTAAAGACGTAATCATTAATCACTTTAAAAATGGTGATATGAAACAAGGTTTAGTAGATGGAATTTTAAAAGCTGGACAACAGCTGAAAAAACATTTCCCTTATAAAAAAGATGATAAAAACGAACTTCCAGACGACATCTCTGTAGGATAGTTTGTAAAAAAAATATAAATGATTAGAATTCAGAAATATTCCACAATTCTCGTATTTTTCATTGCTTGGCTTATCTCTGGAAATGTATTGGCGCAATACGAAATTCCGCCTAAGCCTGCAGTTGAAACTTCGGTTTACGATTATATAAATCTTCTAACGCCATCCCAAAAATCGGCGTTAGAAAGTAAGTTAATTCGTTATGCCGATTCAACTTCTACCCAGATTGTTTGTATTATTATTGGTTCTACTAATGGTGAGGATATTTCCATGCTTGGTGCCGAATGGGGACAAAAATGGGGTATCGGTCAGAAGGGTGAGGATAATGGAATTTTAATAACGCTAGCCAAAGACGATCGAAGAGTAGATATTAATACCGGGTATGGAATAGAATATCGTGTAACCGATTTAATGGCTGAGCGAATCATTAATCGAATTATCATCCCAAATTTTAAAGCTGGCGACTACTACGCTGGTCTTGATCAAGGTAGTGATGCCATTTTTGCAGCTTTAAAAGGTGAGTTTAAAGAAGAACGTGATTTTGGAAAAAAGGATGCTGCTCCTATTCCATTTTTTCTAATCTTCCTATTTATCATCATTATAATCGCCCTAATGAATAAAGGTGGTCGTGGAGGTCGTGGTGGCGGACGTGGAACCCTATTAGATATTATCGTGCTAAGTAGTCTTGGCCGTGGAGGTTTTGGAGGTGGCGGTGGTAGCTTTGGAGGCGGCGGAAGTTTCGGTGGCGGAGGCGGCTTTGGCGGCGGCTTCGGTGGCGGTGGCTTTGGCGGTGGTGGTGCTAGCGGTGGTTGGTAATCTCAAAAATTCATTCACCAAAATTAAGATCAGAAATTTCTATCTAAATCCAATCGTACCGATCTTATCATGTATTGTTCTTAAAGAACTCAAAAGCGCGAACTACAGAATAGGGATGCTTTGAAATTTTTAAAGGGAAAGCACAATGCCCTCCGTGATGAGGAGTTTCTAGATATAGATATTTATGCTGCTCAGCCATAGCAATAGGATGATCTTCCTTGCCTAAAATAGGATCGTCCCAAGCGTTTATAACTAACAAAGAACTGAGATAAAAAACAACTAATTTCTTTATTAATTTTTGACAATATAATTCTAGGCTTACAGATAGAAAGAATAGATCCGTAAGCTCTTTTTTATTTCAGGCACAATTATT